>NZ_JBSFUR010000009.1:0-231413 GCF_053591895.1 Streptomyces sp. NPDC002867
TGGTACTGCAGGGGGGACCCTGTGGGAGAGTAGGACGCCGCCGAACAATCATTGTGGGAAAGCCCCGGAACACTGTTCCGGGGCTTTCCTGCGTTTCAGGGTCTCAGGAAGACGAGGTCCGACCCCTGTGCTCGGTGCCCGAGCGACTGCCGGTAAGGTCAGGGGGCATCGTTGGTACGTTTCCCACAGGAGGCCCCCGGGTGGAGGTCCAGGAGACCCGCGTCCAGACGGAGCGGGTGCTCACCATCCCCAACATCCTCAGCATGGCGCGGCTGGTCGGGGTGCCGCTCTTCCTGTGGCTGATTCTTCGCCCCGAGTTCGGTGGGCCCAAGAGCGACGGCTGGGCATTGCTCGTGCTGATGCTGAGCGGAGTGAGCGACTATCTCGACGGGAAGCTCGCCCGCCGGTGGAACCAGATCAGCAGCCTGGGCCGCATCCTCGACCC
This sequence comes from Streptomyces sp. NPDC002867, assembly GCF_053591895.1. Taxonomy (NCBI): domain Bacteria; kingdom Bacillati; phylum Actinomycetota; class Actinomycetes; order Kitasatosporales; family Streptomycetaceae; genus Streptomyces; species Streptomyces sp. NPDC002867. The sequence continues at coordinate 446 of NZ_JBSFUR010000009.1, forward strand.
CGCCGCCGACCGGCTCTACATCCTCTCCACTCTCGTGGGACTGACCTGGCGCGAGATTCTCCCGATCTGGTTGACCGCTGCACTTCTCGCTCGGGAACTGATGCTGCTGGTGATGGTCTACATCCTCCGGAGGCACGGTTATCCGCCGCCGCAGGTGAACTTCCTGGGCAAGGCGGCCACCTTCAACCTCATGTATGCCTTCCCCTTGCTGCTCCTGAGTGACGGAACGGGGTGGCTTGCGTCACTGGCCGCGATTTTCGGATGGGCGTTCGCCGGATGGGGTACAACTCTCTATTGGTGGGCAGGGATCCTCTATGTGGTTCAGGTCCGCCGACTCGTCAAGGCGGACGCAGAGGCCGATTGACCCCGAAGACACGGTGACCGGCAGTGTCGCCGGCCGTGGATGCCCCAGAGGGTTTGTTGCGCGGGTGAAGTCGGCTGGACCGTCATCTCTTCAAGGAGGACGCTTCCGACATGAAGGCCGTCGTGATGGCTGGTGGCGAAGGAACGCGACTTCGCCCCATGACCTCGAGCATGCCCAAACCGCTCCTGCCGGTGGCGAACCGGCCGATCATGGAGCATGTACTGCGGCTGCTCAAGCGGCACGGGCTCACCGAGACCGTCGTTACCGTTCAGTTTCTCGCCTCACTCGTCAGGAACTACTTCGGTGACGGCGAAGAGCTCGGGATGGAGCTCACCTATGCCAACGAGGAGAAGCCACTCGGCACCGCGGGGAGTGTCAAGAATGCCGAGGAAGCGCTGAAGGACGACGCGTTCCTCGTCATTTCCGGTGACGCCCTCACCGATTTCGACCTCACCGACCTGATCTCCTTCCACAAGGAGAAGGGCGCCCTTGTCACCGTCTGTCTGACACGGGTGCCCAACCCTCTGGAATTCGGCATCACCATCGTCGACGAGGAGGGAAAGGTCGAGCGGTTCCTCGAGAAGCCGACCTGGGGGCAGGTCTTCTCGGACACCGTGAACACGGGCATTTACGTCATGGAGCCCGAGGTCTTCGACTACGTCGAGGCCGACGTGCCCGTCGACTGGTCGGGGGACGTGTTCCCGCAGCTCATGAAGGAAGGCAAGCCGATCTACGGCTATGTCGCCGAGGGCTACTGGGAGGACGTCGGCACGCACGAGAGCTATGTGAAGGCGCAGGCCGACGTCCTGGAGCGGAAGGTCGACGTCGAGCTCGACGGGTTCGAGATCTCTCCCGGCGTGTGGGTCGCCGAAGGGGCCGAGGTGCATCCCGACGCGGTGCTGCGGGGGCCTCTGTACATCGGGGACTACGCCAAGGTCGAAGCAGGCGCCGAGATCCGCGAGCACACGGTGGTGGGCTCCAACGTCGTCGTGAAGTCCGGGGCGTTCCTCCACAAGGCCGTGGTCCACGACAACGTCTACATCGGGCAGCAGGCCAACCTGCGAGGCTGCGTCATCGGCAAGAACACCGACATCATGCGTGCCGCGCGCATCGAGGACGGTGCGGTGATCGGTGACGAATGCCTGGTGGGTGAGGAATCGATTGTTCAGGGCAATGTGCGGGTCTATCCGTTCAAGACCATCGAGGCCGGCGCGTTCGTCAACACCTCGGTCATCTGGGAGTCCCGTGGGCAGGCGCATCTGTTCGGCGCCAGGGGTGTCACCGGCATCCTGAACGTGGAGATCACGCCCGAGCTCGCCGTGCGCCTCGCCGGGGCGTACGCGACGACGCTCAAGAAGGGCGCCACCGTCACCACGGCCCGTGACCACTCCCGTGGTGCACGTGCCCTGAAGCGGGCGGTCATCTCCGCGCTCCAGGCCAGTGCCATCGACGTCCGGGACCTGGAGAACGTGCCGTTGCCCGTGGCGCGGCAGCAGACGGCCAGGGGCAGCGCGGGCGGCATCATGATCCGTACGTCCCCGGGCGTGCCGGACTCCGTCGACATCATGTTCTTCGACGAACGCGGTGCCGACCTGTCCCAGGGCGGCCAGCGGAAGCTGGACCGGGTGTACGCGCGCCAGGAGTACCGTCGTGCGTTCCCCGGCGAGATCGGTGACCTGCACTTCCCGTCGAGCGTGTTCGACTCGTACACGGGCTCCCTGCTGCGCAACGTGGACACGTCGGGGATCGCCGAGTCCGGGCTCAAGGTCGTCATCGACGCGTCCAACGGCAGCGCCGGCCTCGTTCTGCCGAGCCTCCTCGGTCGCCTCGGTGTCGACGCGCTGACGATCAACCCGGGTCTGGACGAGTCCCGGCCGACCGAGTCCGCGGACACGCGCAGGTCGGGGCTCGTGCGGCTCGGTGAGATCGTCGCCTCCGCGAGGGCCGCGTTCGGTGTCCGCTTCGACCCCGTCGGTGAGCGGCTGTCCCTGGTCGACGAGCGCGGGCGGATCGTCGAGGACGACCGGGCGCTGCTGGTCCTGCTGGACCTCGTGGCCGCCGAGCGGCGCAGCGGCCGGGTCGCCCTGCCGGTGACCACCACGAGGATCGCCGAGCAGGTCGCCGCGTACCACGGGACCCAGGTGGAGTGGACGACGACGTCGCCGGACGACCTGACCCGTGTGGGCCGGGAGGAGACCACGATCTTCGGCGGTGACGGCCGCGGCGGCTTCATCGTGCCGGAGTTCAGCAGTGTCTTCGACGGCACGGCTGCGTTCGTGCGGCTCGTGGGGCTGGTGGCCCGTACGCAGCTCACGCTGAGCCAGATCGACGCCCGGATTCCGCGGGCGCACGTGCTCAAGCGGGACCTGGCCACGCCCTGGGCCGTCAAGGGTCTGGTGATGCGCCGGGTCGTCGAGGCCGCGGGCGATCGACATGTCGACACCACGGACGGGGTGCGCGTCGTGGAGGCCGACGGACGCTGGGTGATGGTCCTGCCCGACCCGGCCGAGGCGGTCACCCATCTGTGGGCGGAGGGACCCGACGACGCCTCGGCGCAGGCCCTGCTCGACGAATGGGCGTCGGTCGTGGACAGCGCGGGTCGGTGAGGCGCCTGCCGGTGTGCTGCCCGCCTTTCCGGGGCGGTGTCCGGCACACCGGTGGGGCCATTCGGCGGTAGCGGCTGCGACATGCGACGATGTGCGGCATGTCGCAGCAGCCCCCCGTTCGGAGCACAGGTTCTCCGCCCGCGCGTCCCGATGCGTCGATGTCGCTGCTGACGAACGTGATGGAGCACAGTCTCGACGACGGGTACGCGGAAGCGGCCGCGCGCCGGGCCGAGCGCGGGGGACTGCCCCGGACGCTGCGCGCCAAGCTCGGGCTCGCCGCCGGCCTGGTGCTGGCGGCCGTCATCGTCACCGTGGGTGCCGCCGAGGCGCGGGTATCGGCACCGGTGCTGGCGAAGGAGCGCGAGGAGCTGATCGACCGCGTCCAGGCGCAGACCGAGTCCGTGGACGAGCTGGAGGAGAGCGTCGACGCGCTCCGCGACGACGTCCAGGAGCGCCAGCGCAGGGCCCTCAACACCCAGGGCGGCGACCAGGGCGCGCTCGTGGGTCTGCTGGCCGGCGCCACGGAGGTGTCCGGGCCGGGCGTGAAACTCGTCGTGGACGACGCCAAGGGCACCGACCAGGGTGGTGACGGGCCGCGTGAGAGCAGCGGGTTCTCCGACACGGGCCGGGTCCGCGATCGTGACATGCAGCGCGTCGTCAACGGGCTGTGGGAGTCGGGAGCCGAGGCCGTCGCCATCAACGGGCAGCGACTGACGGCCCTGTCGGCGATCCGCGCCGCGGGCGACGCCATACTGGTCGACAACAGGCCGCTGGTACCGCCGTACACGGTGCTCGCGGTGGGGGACGGGAACAAGCTGAGCACCGCGTTCCAGGACAGCGCCGACGGGCAGTATCTGCACGCGTTGAAGGAGAACTTCGGTATCCGCTCCAGCATTTCCGACGAGCAGACGGTGCGGTTGCCCGCGGCCCCCAGCTTGATCGTACGTACAGCAGAGCCGATGACCGCCGACGCCGACCGGGGCAGCGGGCCGGGGACGGCAGACACAGGGAAGGGCACATCGTGATCGCCGTACTGGGCCTCGTCGTCGGAGTCGTGGTCGGACTGTTGATCCGGCCCGAGGTGCCGGCGGTGGTCGAGCCTTACCTTCCGATTGCGGTCGTCGCCGCCCTGGACGCGGTGTTCGGCGGTCTGCGGGCCATGCTCGACGGGATCTTCGTCGACAAGGTCTTCGTCGTCTCCTTCCTGTCGAACGTGGTCGTGGCCGCGCTGATCGTCTTTCTCGGCGACAAGCTCGGCGTCGGAGCGCAGTTGTCGACCGGCGTGGTCGTCGTCCTCGGTATCCGGATCTTCTCCAACGCCGCCGCGATCCGCCGGCATGTCTTCCGGGCGTGACGAACATGAACAGCGAAGAGAAACCCCACCGCAGCTCGCCGGAGCCCAGGCGCGAGCCGCTGCCGCCGCTCGCCCCGCCGCCGGCGCAGCAGCCCGATCCCCCCGCGGACGAGAGCCCCTCGCAGACAGGACGGCAGCGGCTTCGTGCCGCCGTGTGGCCGCCTCGGGTGACGCGCGCCCAACTCATCGTCGCGGTGTTGTTGTTCGTACTCGGTCTGGGCCTGGCCATCCAGGTGCGTTCGAACAGCGACGAGAGCGCGTTGCGCGGAGCGCGCCAAGAGGACCTGGTGCGCATCCTCGACGAGCTCGACAACCGGTCGCAGCGCCTGGCGGACGAGAAGCAGCGCCTGGAGGACCAGCGCACCGAGCTGGAGAACAGTTCCGACCAGGCCGAGGAGGCGCGCAAGCAGACGCTCCAGAAGGAGCAGCAGCTCGGGATCCTCGCCGGCACGGTGGCCGCGCAGGGTCCCGGCATCACGCTGACCATCGGGGACCCGTCGGGCACGGTGGAGCCCGACATGCTCCTCGACGCGATCCAGGAGCTGCGGGCCGCCGGCGCGGAGGCGATCCAGGTCAACGGGGTCCGGGTCGTCGCGGACACGTTCTTCTCCGGTACGGCGGGCGACATAGAGGTCGACGGGAAGCGCGTCAACGCGCCGTACACCTTCAAGGTCATCGGCAAGCCGCAGGACCTGGAGCCCGCGCTGAACATCCCCGGTGGTGTGGTGCAGACACTGGAGAAGGAGCAGGCCACGGCGACCGTGGAGCGTTCAGAGAAGATCATTGTCGACGCCTTGCGACCGGCGGAGCGGCCTGACTACGCTCGGTCGTCCTCCCAGTGAAACGGGGAAGCATGGAGTCTGCCGGGCCAGGGCGGAAAATGGCAGGGGGGCGACGCGCCGGATCAGTGGCGCGTGGTGGAAACTGTCCGGTGGTTACGGACGTTGTGAAGATGTCCGGGTCGGCAGGTGTGTTCGTTCAGGATTCGTCCTGCCCCACGGGCGGGTCTATTTCGGTCAAGGGGAAACGCCCGTGAAGTTGTTTGGGAAGTTGTTCGGCAAGAGCGCACGCGAGGACGGCAACGCCCGCCATCGCGCGCCGCGCCACGGCCAGAGCGAGGAGCAAGGCGCCGAGCGGCCGCTGTTCCGCGACGAGGTCGCCGGTGGTGACAATTCGGGCGGACAGGGCGCGTCGTCTGTTGACCCTGCCGGTGCCGGGCGCATAGGTTTCGGGGAACCATCAACCTCAAGTGCGGGTGGAGGGTTTGCCCCCGATCCGTATGCGACCAATCCCCACGCGGGACAACCGCGGCAGGAGGATCCCTCCATGGCGGGTCTGCCGGTTTGTACGAGGTGCGGCCACCGGAACACCGAGGCCGGTCGGTTCTGCTCCAACTGCGGTGCGCCGCTTCGCGGTGGTGCTCCGGCCGAGCGCGCCTCCGAGACGACGTCGACCATCTCGATCTCCGGGATCGAGGCGTACGACTCCGAGGTCACCGGGCAGACCGCCCTGCCCTCGCTGTCGCCCGAGGCTCAGGCGGCGGTCGACGCCCTGCCGCTCGGCTCCGCCCTCCTGGTGGTGCGCCGCGGCCCGAACTCGGGCAGCCGCTTCCTGCTGGACGGTGACCTGACGACCGCGGGCCGTCACCCGCAGAGCGACATCTTCCTCGACGACGTGACGGTCTCGCGCCGCCATGTGGAGTTCCGCCGAGGCCCGGACGGCAGCTTCAGCGTCTCCGACGTCGGCAGCCTCAACGGCACGTACGTGAACCGCGAGCGGATCGACTCGGTGGTCCTGGCGAACGGTGACGAGGTCCAGATCGGCAAGTACCGGCTGGTGTTCTACGCGAACCAGCGGGGCGTGTGACCGTTTCCCCAGACTCCGTCCGGGGGGACTCCCACAGGGAAGGTACATGCTGCGTACACCGACGGGCGGTGCCGGACACGGCACCGCCGCCCCGGGCGACCGGCTGATGAGCATCGGCGCGGTGCTGGCACGGCTGCGCGACGAGTTCCCCGAGGTGACGATCTCCAAGATCCGTTTCCTGGAGGCCGAGGGGCTCGTCGAGCCGCGCCGGTCCCCGTCGGGGTACCGCAAGTTCAGTGCCCAGGACGTCGAGCGCCTGGCCCTCGTCCTGCGCATGCAGCGCGACCACTACCTTCCCCTCAAGGTCATCCGTGAGCAGCTGGACGCCCTCGAGCGCGGCGAGCAGATCCAGCTGCCCGTCCAAGGGGCCCAGCGCGAGCTGTTCGAGGGCGGTGACGGGGGCGAGAGCGACCGCCGTACCGCCCGGCGGCTCGGCCGGGCCGAGCTCCTGGCAGCCGCCGAGGTGGGCGAGGAGGACCTGGCCGAGTGGGAGTCGTACGGGCTGCTCACGGCCGACGCGAGCGGCGGTTACGACGCCGAGTCGGTGACGGTGGCCCGGCTCGTCTGCGAGCTCGGCAGATTCGGACTCGAGCCGCGGCATCTGCGGGCGATGAAGGCGTCCGCCGACCGGGACGCCGGGCTGGTCGAGCAGATCGTGGCGCCGCTGCGCAGACACCGTAATCCGCAGACCAGAGCGCATGCGGAGGCCACCACGAGAGAGCTGGCCGCGCTGTCCGTGAGACTGCACGCGGCCCTGGTCGAAAGCGCCCTCGGAGTGCGGCTGCACTGATCTTGGCCCAGCCCGACTACCCAAACCTCGTCCGCACGTCCTAGGGTTGCTGTGTGAACGAGCTCGACGTTGTGGGTGTCCGGGTCGAAATGCCCTCGAACCAACCGATCGTGCTCCTGCGTGAAGTGGGAGGCGATCGGTACCTCCCCATTTGGATCGGACCGGGGGAGGCGACCGCGATCGCCTTCGCGCAGCAGGGGATGGCCCCCGCCAGACCCTTGACGCACGACCTGTTCAAGGACGTCCTCGACGCGGTGGGCCAGGAGCTCACCGAGGTCCGCATCACCGACCTGCGCGAGGGCGTGTTCTACGCGGAGCTGGTCTTCGCCAGCGGTGTCGAGGTGAGCGCCAGGCCGTCCGACGCCATAGCGCTCGCCCTGCGCACAGGGACCCCCATCTACGGCAGTGACGGTGTGCTCGACGACGCAGGGATCGCCATCCCGGACGAGCAGGAGGACGAGGTGGAGAAGTTCCGCGAGTTCCTCGACCAGATCTCGCCGGAGGACTTCGGTTCCAGCAGTCAGTGAGGCCGTCGCGGGCGGTGAGCGCCCGGCCGTGCGGCATCGGCGCATTCGAGCAGCCTTTCCCCGGATCGGGGCACGAGAAACCACTCTCAGGGTGATTATCACTCGGCGTGCCGAGTGTGGCGATCGTTGACGCACCCCTGGTGACTCCCTACCTTCGAGGTGGCAGGTCAAGGACGGAGGTCGGCGTGAGAAGCAGCGGCGACAGTACGGCTGGGGGCGGCCCCGGAATCAGTCCGGTGGAAGGCGGGCCGTATCCGCTGCACGACAGCGCGGCCGACCCCTCAACGGACACCATCGGATACCGCGGACCGACCGCGTGCGCGGCGGCGGGGATCACCTACCGGCAGCTCGACTACTGGGCGCGTACGGGCCTGGTGGAGCCGAGCGTGCGGCCGGCGTACGGATCGGGCACGCAACGGCTCTACAGCTTCCGGGACGTGGTCGTCCTCAAGATCGTCAAGAGGTTCCTGGACACCGGCGTCGCGTTGCAGAACATCCGCGCCGCCGTCCAGCATCTGCGTGCCCGGGGCTTTCGCGACCTCGAGCGGATGACGCTGATGAGCGACGGGGCGACGGTGTACGAGTGCTCGTCGCCCGACGAGGTCGTCGACCTGCTCCAGGGCGGTCAGGGCGTCTTCGGGATCGCGGTGGGCGTCGTGTGGCGCGACGTCGAGGCGGCCCTGTCGCAGCTGCACGGAGAACGCGTCGACACGGGCGAGACCCTGATCGGCAACAACCCCGCCGACGAGCTGGCGAGGCGCAGGCGCGACCGCGCGGGGTGATCCGGGTGCCGCGCCCCAGCGGCACCAGGCGGCCGGGCGTCGCCGCGCTGTGCGCGCGGCGACGTTGTCAGTGGTGTAGGGCAGCATCGATGGTGTGAGATCCGCGCCGACGATCCTGCATCTGGACATGGATGCCTTCTACGCCGCTGCCGAGCAGGCGGCGAAGCCTTCGTTGCGCGGAAAGGCCGTGGTGGTCGGGGGGCTCGGGCCCCGCGGAGTGGTCGCCACCGCGTCGTACGAGGCGAGGCGTTTCGGCGTGCACTCGGCGATGCCGATGGCGCAGGCCAGACGCCTCGCGCCGAACGCGGCGTACCTGGTGCCGCGGTTCTCGCTCTACCGCTCGGTCAGCGAGCAGGTCATGGAGCTGCTGGGGCGGCTGTCGCCGCTCGTGGAGCCGCTCAGCCTGGACGAGGCCTTCGTCGACCTGGAGGCGGGCGGTGCCGCCGACGACTCGGCGTCGGCCCGTGCGACGGGAGAGCGGCTGCGGGCCGACATCCGGGCGATGACGGGGCTGACCGGGTCCGTCGGCCTGGCCGGCTCCAAGATGCTGGCGAAGATCGCCTCCGAGCAGGCGAAGCCGGACGGTCTCGTCCTGATAGAGCCCGGCACCGAAAGAGAGCTCCTAGGGCCCCTGTCCGTGCGGACACTGCCCGGCGTGGGCCCCGCGACGGGCGAGCATCTCCGACGCGCGGGGATGACCACGGTCGCCGACCTCGCGGAGGCAGGCGAGGACGAGCTCGTACGCCTGCTGGGCAGGGCCCACGGCACCGCGCTGTTCCGGATGGCGCTCGGGCACGACGACCGGCCGGTGGTCGCCGAGCGGGACGCGAAGTCGGTGTCGGTGGAGGACACCTTCGACGTGGACCTGCACGACCGGGTGCGGGTGCGGATCGAGGTGGAGCGCCTCGCCGAGCGCTGCGTGCAGCGGCTGCGGGCGGGAGGGCACTCCGGCCGGACGATCGTCCTCAAGGTCCGGCGCTACGACTTCTCGACGCTCACGCGCTCGGAGACGCTCAGGGGGCCGACCGACGACCCGGCCGTGGTGCGGGAGGCGGCAGGCCGGCTGCTGGAGTCCGTTGACACGACGGGCGGTGTACGGCTGCTCGGGGTCGGGGTCACGGGGCTCGCCGACTACACGCAGGAGGATCTCTTCGCGCAGGCCGCGGCCGAGGAGGCCGCGGCCTCGGCCGCGTCGTCGGTCGAGGCCGGTGAGCCGCCGGAGGGGGCCGAGCGCGATGAGGCGCCGGTGGAGCCCGGGCCGGCCGGGCCGATCGCGCGGCACTGGTCCGCGGGGCAGGACGTCCGGCATGCCGTGTACGGGGCGGGCTGGGTGCAGGGGAGCGGCGTGGGGCGCGTGACCGTGCGCTTCGAGGAGCCGGGGTCGGCGCCGGGCCGGGTGCGCACGTTCCGGGTGGACGACGAGGACCTCCAGCCGTCGGACCCGCTGCCGCTGGTGCCGGCGGCCTCTCCGCGGACCGATGCGTCCGGGGAGGAGGCGGTCGCCTCGGGCGGGCCGGCGGCGGGGGCCGATGGGCCCGGCAGAGACGCGGCCGCTTCGGGTGGGGCGGCCACAGGGCCCCCTCACGCGATCGCTCGGCCGGGGCCTGAGGCGCCGGGTGCCCCTCTGCCGGGGGCGGGGGAGGGGAGCGCGTCCGTACCGGGCGGCGACGAGCACCCGGTGGCGCCGAGCGCCTGACGGCCGAGGGAGGCCACAGACCGCAGGGGGCTCGTCGGGAGCGGACGGGTGCTCACCGGGCAGGGCGGTCGGGGCGCCCGCGTCGGAATGCCACGGCTCGCGGGCCCAGCCGGGGCTGAGGGGGAGAGGGACCGGCGTCAGTGCTTCTCACGGGGCCAGGGAGGCATGGCGTCCGATGCGGGAAATAGGGCCCCCGACCGAGGGCTGAGGTGGGAGGGAGGGACGGCGTCAGTCCTCCTGGCCCGTGACCTGGCCGAAGGAGCGGTCGCCGGCGGACGGGGCAGGCGTTGGGGGAACCGAGAGGTCGAGGCCGTAGTGGTGATAGAGCTGAAGCTCCTGCTCGGGGGAGAGATGGCGGCCGACACCGAAGTCTGGCGCGTCCTTGATCAGGGCGCGCTCGTAGGGGACGTGGAGTGCGTTGTCGAGGACTTCGCTCGGCTCCAGGGGCACGAAGGCGTCCCGGCTGAACAGTCCCGTACGTACGGCGGCCCACTCGGGCTCGCCCGTGGCGTCGTCCAGGTAGACCTCGTCGACAGTGCCGATCTTGTGGCCGTCGCGGTCGAACGCCTTGCGGCCTATCAGGCTGCGCGGATCGATATCGGTCTGCACGGTCCCTCCAATGGGTCGCACCTGTTCTCAGTCACTACAAAAGGGCACATCCCGGGTGACGGCCACTTGAAGGTTTTTCATAGGAACGCGCTGGTACCCTGGCAATCGGCTGTTGACCCTGTGCGGGAGAGTCCACCGGTGATCCCACCGGCGGCGCCGAAGGAGCAAATCCTCCCCGGAATCTCTCAGGCCCCTGTACCGCACGGACGAGGTCACTCTGGAAAGCAGGGCGGGCGTCGGACGGCATCCGCTCTCACCGACGGTGAAAGCCGGCGCGTCGCTCCATGGCGCCCGGTGAAGCTCTCAGGTTCGAGATGACAGAGGGGGAGGCCGTCCGGGCATCCGCGCCGCGATGCCCCTCGCAGGTCGCATAAGACCAGGAGGCCTCCCACATGACCGCCAACCGCATTCCGCTCTCCCAGCTGGAGCGAGGCACACCCTTCGAGCAGCGGCACATCGGCCCCGACGCCGCTGCCCAGGCGAAGATGCTCGCGCAGGTGGGGTACGGATCGCTCGACGAGCTGACCGCCGCCGCGGTGCCGGATGTGATCAAGAGCGCCGAGGCGCTGAACCTCCCCGACGCCCGCACCGAGGCCGACGTCCTCGCCGAGCTGCGTTCGCTCGCGGACCGCAACCAGGTGCTCGCGCCCATGATCGGCCTCGGCTACTACGGCACCTTCACGCCGCCGGTCATCCTGCGCAACGTCATGGAGAACCCGGCCTGGTACACCGCGTACACGCCGTACCAGCCGGAGATCTCCCAGGGACGGCTCGAGGCCCTCCTGAACTTCCAGACCGTCGTCGCCGACCTCACCGGCCTGCCCACCTCCGGCGCCTCCCTGCTGGACGAGGGCACCGCGGCCGCCGAGGCCATGTCGCTCGCCCGCCGGGTCGGCAAGGTCAAGGACGGCGTCTTCCTCATCGACGCCGACGCCCTGCCGCAGACCATCGCCGTGATCGAGACCCGCGCCGAGCCCACCGGCGTCGAGGTCGTCACCGCCGACCTCAGCGAGGGCATCCCCGCCGAGATCGCCGAGCGCGGCGTCTTCGGCGTGCTGCTCCAGTACCCGGGCGCCTCCGGCGCCGTACGGGACCTGAAGCCGGTCATCGAGCAGGCGCACGAGCTCGGCGCGATCGTCACCGTCGCCGCCGACCTGCTGGCCCTCACCCTGCTGACCTCGCCCGGCGAGCTCGGCGCGGACATCGCCGTCGGCACGACCCAGCGCTTCGGCGTCCCCATGGGCTTCGGCGGCCCGCACGCGGGCTACATGGCGGTGCGCGACAAGTTCGCCCGCAGCCTGCCCGGGCGCCTCGTCGGCGTCTCCGTGGACGCGGACGGCAACAAGGCCTACCGGCTCGCGCTCCAGACACGTGAGCAGCACATCCGCCGCGAGAAGGCCACCAGCAACATCTGCACCGCGCAGGTGCTGCTCGCCGTGATGGCGGGCATGTACGCCGTCTACCACGGCCCCGACGGTCTGCGCGGCATCGCGGAGCGCACCCACCGCTACGCCACCGTCCTCGCCGACGGGCTGCGGGCCGGCGGCGTCGAGGTCGTGCACGGCGCCTTCTTCGACACGCTCACGCTGCGCGTGCCGGGTAAGGCCGCCGACGTCGTTGCCGCCGCGCGTGAGGGCGGGGTCAACCTGCACCTCGTGGACGCCGACCACGTCTCCGTCGCCTGTGACGAGACCACCGGCCGCGACCAGCTGACGGCCGTGTGGTCCGCCTTCGGGGTCCAGTGCGACGTCGAGGCGCTGGACGCGGCGAGCGCCGACGGCCTGCCGGCCGCGCTGCTGCGCTCCGACGAGTACCTCACCCACCCGGTCTTCCACCAGCACCGCTCCGAGACCGCGATGCTGCGCTACCTGCGCAGGCTCGCCGACCGGGACTACGCACTGGACCGCGGCATGATCCCGCTCGGCTCCTGCACGATGAAGCTGAACGCGACGACGGAGATGGAGCCGGTCACCTGGCCGGAGTTCGGCCAGATCCACCCCTTCGCGCCCGTCGAGCAGGCCGAGGGCTACCTGACGCTCATCCACGAGCTGGAGGACCGTCTCGCCGAGGTCACCGGCTACGACAAGGTCTCGATCCAGCCCAACGCCGGGTCCCAGGGCGAGCTGGCCGGTCTGCTCGCCGTGCGCGCGTACCACCGCGCCAACGGCGACGAGCAGCGCACCGTGTGCCTGATCCCGTCCTCCGCGCACGGCACCAACGCCGCCAGCGCCGTGATGGCCGGCATGAAGGTCGTCGTCGTGAAGACCGCCGACGACGGCGAGGTGGACGTCGAGGACCTGCGCGCCAAGATCGAGCAGTACGGCGACGAGCTCGCCGTACTGATGATCACCTACCCCTCGACGCACGGCGTGTTCGAGGAGCACGTGGCCGACATCTGCGCCCAGGTGCACGACGCGGGCGGCCAGGTCTACGTGGACGGCGCCAACCTCAACGCACTGGTCGGTCTCGCCAAGCCGGGCAAGTTCGGCGGCGACGTCTCGCACCTGAACCTGCACAAGACCTTCTGCATCCCGCACGGCGGCGGCGGTCCCGGCGTCGGCCCGGTCGGCGTGCGCGCACACCTCGCGCCCTACCTGCCGAACCACCCGCTGCAGCCGACCGCGGGCCCCGAGACGGGCGTCGGCCCGATCTCGGCCGCACCGTGGGGCTCGGCGGGCATCCTTCCGATCTCCTGGGCGTACGCCCGTCTCATGGGCGGCGAGGGTCTCAAGCGGGCCACGCAGGTGGCCGTTCTCGCGGCGAACTACATCGCCAAGCGCCTGGAGCCGCACTACCCGGTGCTGTACACCGGCCCGGCGGGTCTGGTCGCCCACGAGTGCATCGTCGATCTGCGGCCGCTGTCGAAGGCGACCGGTGTCAGCGTCGACGACATCGCCAAGCGCCTGATCGACTACGGCTTCCACGCGCCGACCATGTCGTTCCCGGTGGGCGGCACGCTGATGATCGAGCCGACGGAGAGCGAGGACCTGACCGAACTCGACCGCTTCTGCGACACGATGATCGCGATCCGTGCCGAGATCGAGAAGGTGGCGTCGGGCGCATGGCCCGCGGACGACAACCCGCTGCGCAACGCCCCGCACACCGCGGCCGCCCTCGGCGGTGAGTGGAACCACGCCTACAGCCGTGACGAGGCCGTCTTCCCGGCGGGTGTGAGCGCTGCGGACAAGTACTGGCCGCCGGTCCGCCGTATCGACGGCGCCTTCGGCGACCGCAACCTGGTCTGCTCCTGCCCGCCGCTGGACGAGTACGACAACTGACGCCCCGCGCGCGGCGCGCATGGATCGGGGCCGGTACGGAGAACTCTCCGGCCGGCCCCTGGTCGTCTCGGCGACCGCTCTACGCGGCCGTCATCACCTGGCCGGTCTCACGCGGCCGGTGCGGAGCGATGATCTGCCCGTCGGGCAGCAGTTCACCGGTGTCCTCGAAGAGGAGCACACCGTTGCACAGGAGGCTCCAGCCCTGCTCCGGGTGGTGTGCCACCAGGCGCGCCGCCTCCCGGTCGGCTGAGTCGGGCGTAGGGCAGGCTGGCTGGTGCTGGCACATGGATGGGTTCTTTCCCTGCGATGTGGTGAGTGTCCTGCGGCTCGATGAGCTGTTCATGGCCGCCCCCCGTCTGTGTCGGTCCGGTCCCAGTGTTCCCCCACGGGCGTCGATCCGCAGGGATTTCACAGCAGCTCTTCCTACTGATTCATGACGCATCACCCGTGCGAGCGGTTCAGCGCAACCGGCCTGTCCTTTCGGGTGGTTCGAAGTGACCCGGCAGGGCTAGTCCGGCCGGGCCATGCGCTGGTCAGCAGTACGCCCCGCGACCGGCCGGTCGCGGGGCGTACTGGAGGTGTGGTGAGGTCAGGCGGCCGGTGAGTCGAGCAGGGGCTGCGGTGTCAGCCGCAGGGTCAGCACGGGCAGCAGATCGGCGACCTGGTGCGGCCGGTGAGCCGCGATGCCGGGCGGGGCCGGTGCCAGCGGCACCAGAACGTCGGTCGGCTGAAGAGTGCCGGCGGACGCGTCGGCCTCGATGTCGCGGTGCAGCCAGAGCGTGAGCATGTACAGCTCCGGTACGGACAGCAGGCGCGGCTGGAAAGGTGCTCCCATCGCCTCTGCCTGGCGCAGCGCACGTTCCGTGGAACCGAGATAGGGCCCTTCGAAGAAGTGGGAGAAGGCCCAGCCGTCCGGCGTCAGTCTCGTGTCCGCCGCGGCCACCGCACGATCGCCGTTGCGGATGAGGAAGCGCCAGCCGGCGAGCCGGGTGTACGGGGCACCGGCGGTCGGGACCACACGGTCCAGGACATGGACCGGAAGGGGCAGTTCGGGGCTCAGAGGTCCCTGGACGGACCTGAGAGCGGGTGTCGGAGCCTCACGGACGGCCGTGGGGGAACCGAGTGCTGCGAGAACGCTGCGCAGGGCGGGCACGGGGGCCGGGGAAACATGCAGCGGCATGATGGGTCGCCTCTCACTCAAGAGACACGGTGATGCGGGGAGATGCAGACGGCACTGTCGGCGTACGGGCCGCGCGGGGCCGGAAAGACCACCTGGCGCCGAATCCCGGCCCATCCGCAGAGTTTATACGACCCGTGTTCAGTGATTGTTTCCGCTAGCCTTCCCGGTGATTTTCCGCAAGGCGAATACCGGACCCGCCGAGCCTGGGTTTCCGGCGTGTTCTCCGGGGGGCGAGGACGTGGCCTGCGGTTTCTTCCGCGGAGTGGTAGGCCGAATCCGTACGGTGTTTTCGCCCCGGCCGGATCCGGAAAGTGACCGTCGCATCACACCGTGGGAAGTGCCCGGCGAATGTGCCCCGTGCGCACTGACTCCAGACTATCGGGAGCGGACCTGCCGCGCGGGCGTTACGGATCAAAGAGTCTGGGCATTATCGTCCGTGACGCGAGCGGCCCACGCTGCGTGGCTGCCCACTCGAGGAGGGACCCTTCGATGGGGGAGAAGATCGTGGCAGGCGGGTTCGACCTGTCCGATCGTCAACGGTACCGGCGCAAGCTCCAGCAGTGCCTGGCGGGACTGGGGCGGCTGCTGGCGGAGAAGAGGTTCGACCGGCCCAGGAACCTCATGGGGCTGGAGATAGAGTTGAATCTCGCGGATGCGGACGGGACGCCGAGGATGATGAATGCGGAAGTACTCTCCCGCATCTCGAGTCCTGATTTCCAGACCGAACTGGGAATGTTCAACCTGGAAGTAAACATCGTTCCGCACCGGCTGGGCGGGCACGTTTTCGATCAGTTGGCAGAGGAGTTGCGGACCGGTCTGGGATATGCCGACCGCAGGGCCGCCGAAGTGGGCTCCGGGCTCGTGATGATCGGAATTCTGCCCACCTTGCGGCAGCACGACCTCGTCTCCGCCAATCTCTCCGACGTCGACCGCTACATGCTGCTCAACGATCAGATCGTGGCCGCGCGCGGCGAGGAGTTCACCCTCGACATCGAGGGCGTCGAGAGGCTGACCTGCACCTCGTCGTCGATAGCCCCGGAATCGGCCTGCACGTCGGTCCAACTGCACCTGCAGGTGACACCCGCCCGGTTCGCCGACGTGTGGAACGCGGCGCAGGCGGTGGGGGCCGTCCAGGTCGCCGTCGGCGCCAACTCGCCCTTCCTGTTCGGCAGGGAACTGTGGCGCGAGTCGCGGCCGCCGCTGTTCCAGCAGGCCACCGACACCCGCCCGCCCGAGCTCCAGGCGCAGGGAGTGCGGCCGCGTACCTGGTTCGGTGAGCGCTGGGTGAACTCCGCGTACGACCTCTTCGAGGAGAACCTGCGCTACTTCCCCGCGTTGCTGCCGATCTGCGACGAGGAGGACCCCCTGCGGGTGCTCGACGACGGCGGGGTCCCCCGGCTCCAGGAGCTCGTCCTGCACAACGGCACCGTGTACCGGTGGAACAGGCCGGTGTACGCCGTCGTCGACGGCGTGCCGCACCTGCGGGTGGAGAACCGCGTCCTGCCCGCCGGCCCCACGGTCGCCGACGTCGTCGCGAACGCGGCCTTCTACTACGGACTGGTGCGGGCACTGGCCGAGGAGACGCGGCCGGTGTGGACCCGGCTGCCCTTCGCTGCCGCCCACGAGAACTTCGAGGCCGCCTGCCGTCACGGCATCGACGCCGAACTGCTGTGGCCGCGCCCCGGGCGCGGCGGCGGCGTCACCCGCGTGCCCGTCGCCAAGCTCGTGCGCGACGAACTGCTCCCGCTCGCCGCGGCCGGCCTCGACGCGTGGAACATCGAGCCCGCCGACCGCGACCGGTACCTCGGCATCATCGAGGAGCGGTGCAGGCGGCGCACGAACGGCGCCTCCTGGCAGGCGGACACCTTCCACCGGGCACTGGAGGCCGGTCTCGAACGGGACGCGGCGCTCGTGGCGACCACCCGGCGTTACGGCGAGCTGATGCGCGAAGGGGAGCCGGTGCACACCTGGCCCGTGGGATTCCCCGGCGCGGCGTCGTGAGCCGGCCGAGCGTCAGCCGGCCGCGCGGCCCTTCTGCCCCACCGCCATGATCGCCTTGAGGATCACCGACGTGATCTCCGCGGGGTCGCTGACCTCGTAGCCCGCGCCGCCCGTCGCCCTGGCGATCTCGTCCACCTCCTGCAGGTCCGCCTCCGGACCGATGGCGACGGCGATCACGGGGACCGGGGTGTGGGGATTGCTCAGCTGGTTCAGCTCGGAGATCAGATTGCTGCGCGTGATGCTGAACCGGTCCTGGTTCGAGCCGTCGGTGAGCACCACCATCGCGTTCAACTTGTCCTTCACATACGTGTCCTGGGCCTTCTTGTAGACCGCGAGCGTGGTGTCGTACAGGCCGGTCGCGCCGTTGGGGACGGCGGCGAGGCCCTCGAAGGCCTTGGAGAGGCGGGCGCGCTGGGTGCCGGGCCTGCCCGCCGGACCGAGCGGGTCCGTGGGCACGACCTCGCGGTAGTCGTTCGAGCCGTCGAGCCCCGTCGCGAACTCCCACAGTCCGATCTCGTCCTCCGGCGTGAACTGGTCCAGCGTCTTCTGCAGTGCCTCCCTGGTGACGTCGAGCCGGGTCCGGGCGCCCCGCCCCGGCACCGGTGTCTGCATCGACCCCGAGACGTCGACGACCGTCGTGAGCCGGGCGCTCTGCACGGTGATGGTCCACATGCCGAGCGTCTGCTGGATCGCGTCCGCCGGGAGCGCATCGGCCGCCGCGCCCTCGGCCGCGAACGGCTGCGGAGCCCGGCCGCCCGCCGCGCGGACCAGCCGAGCGTCCACGGGCTTGTCCGGCACCCGGAACCCCTGCCGTGCGAGCGCCGTGCGCGAGCGCGGCTCGTCCAGCAGCGCCATGAAGCGGGTGGCCGCCCGGCTCTCGTCGGTGGACAGGTCGGTCTCGTCGACGAGCTCGTACGGGTAGTCCAGCATCGGGGTGCCGTCCTCGGGATAGAACAGCCGCAGGTCGGGGACGCCTTCGCCGGCCGACGCGTTGTACGCGAAAGCGGCCTGCTCCGTCAGGAACACGGCCTGGTTGCGGGCCGGGTCACCGGCGGCCTCGCCCGCGTCCGCGCGTGCCAGGGTGCTCGCGGCCTCCGTGTCCGTGTCCGACAGCCGCTGGGAGAGCAGCTTGGCCGTCGCCGCCACGCCGGTGTCCGCGTCCGGGTCCGTCCGCTGTGCGGAGCGGGAGACGCTCGTGAGCGCGAGCAGCCCGGTGGCGCTGCGGGCCGGATCGGCCGAGCCGAGGCGCACGTCGTCCGTCGCGGTGGCGGCGGCGGTGAGCTCCGCCCAGGTGTACGTCCTGCGGGGCCAGCCCAGCTGTGCGCCGGCCGACGGCACGGTGGCCAGGGTCACGGGCGTGCGGGCGACGTTGCCGGCGGGCGTGAGCGGCACGCCGTCGCCCGTGCTGCGGACGCGTTCGGCCCAGACCCCGGAATCCGGCAGCCAGACCTCGTAGTCGGGGCTGTTCGACCCCGTCGCGAGCAGGTCCGCCACCTCGTGGTTCTCGCGGGAGACGACGTGCACGTCCATGCACTGGCCGTCGGACCTGACGCCCTCCTCACGGGCCCGTTCGGCGATCTCCTCGACGGCGGGGGCGATGTCGGGGGACGCGGCCAGATCGATCCTGACGGCGGAGTCCCGGCAGGAACCCGCGAAGGAGAGCAGCCCGCTCTGCACGGCCGCCCCCGCCCCGGCCGCGACGCCGAGCACGAGAGCGGTGGCGATGACGGTCGTGCGACGGCGCACGCGGGGACGGGACCTGCCTCCCTCCGTCACCTCGGCGTCGGGCAAGCTGTGACGTCCCATGCGGTGGTGCCCCTCCTTGTGCGGTGTGCAAAGGAAAAAGGGGACCGCGTCATCGTGATGACGTGTGTCCCCCGGCCTGTCGCGTGACCTTCGTACCTGCATTCGAGACCCTAGCGGGACGAGGATGAGGACGAGACGGGATTGGCGAACTGGAGGCAGTTGTGCAGGCGGAGCCGGAAGGCATGGCCGGATCTCTTCCCCGGGAGGGCGCGTCGCAGAAGACCTTGCGGTCCGAGACGGTGCTCGTCCTCGCGCTGTCGCTGGGCGCGAGCGCGGTCTCGTCCCTGATCAGCTTTGTCGGGTCGCTGACGAAGCCAGGGGGGCTCAAGGACCAGGCCGCGATGCTGAACTCGTCGGCGGCCCCGGGGCGGCCGTGGCTCGATCTCGCCTGGCAGCTCTTCGGGATCACCACCGCTCTGGTGCCCGTGCTGCTCGTCGCGCACTTCCTGGTCCGCGAACGCGCCGGGCTCGGGGCGATCGGCTTCGACCGGAGCCGCCCGTGGTCGGACCTGGGCAGGGGCGCACTCGTGGCGGCGGGCATCGGAAGCGCCGGGCTGGCCTTCTACCTCATCGCGCGCGCCGCCGGCTTCAATCTCACCGTCGTGCCGGAATCCCTGCCGGACGTGTGGTGGAAGTACCCGGTGCTGATCCTCTCGGCGATCCAGAACTCCGTGCTGGAGGAAGTGATCGTCGTGGGCTATCTGCTGCGCAGACTGGGGCAGTTGGGGTGGTCGCCGACGGCCGCGCTGGCCGCGAGTTCGCTGCTGCGCGGCTCCTACCACCTCTACCAGGGGATCGGCGGGTTCGTCGGCAACATGGTGATGGGCGTGGTCTTCGTGCTCCTCTACCGCCGCTGGGGCCGGGTCGGCCCCTTGGTGGCGGCCCACGCGCTGCTCGACATCGTGGCCTTCGTCGGCTACGGGCTGCTGGCCGGTCATGTGTGCTGGCTGCCCACGCCGACAGGCCGCGAGAGCTGCTGACCCCGGGGCGTACGGCACCGGCCGTACGCCCCCGCGCCATGTCAGGGCGCCGTCAGCAGCTCCCCGTCGATGACGGTCACGGCGCGGCCGGTGAGCAGTGTGCGCCCGCCGCGCAGCGCCGTGCGGACCAGGCCGGAGCGGGCGGACGCCTGGAGTCCGGTCAGCTCGTCGCGGCCCTGGCGTGCGGACCAGAACGGTGCGAGCGCGGTGTGCGCGCTGCCTGTGACCGGGTCCTCGTCGATGCCGAGGCGGGGAAAGAAGCCGCGTGACACGAAGTCGTACCCCGCCGACGGGTCGGCGGCCGCCGCGGTCACGATGACGCCCCGCTCGGAGTGCGTCACCAGGGCCGCGAAGTCCGGGGTCAGGGAGCGGACCGTCGCCTCGTCGGTCAACTCCACCAGCAGGTCGCCGACGTGCTCGCCGGTGTCGTGGGCGGAGAGGACCTCGGCGCCGAGTGCCTTGGTGATGCCGTCGGGAACGGGGACGGGGGTGAGCGGCGCGGTGGGGAAGTCGAGCGTGATGGCCGCGTCGTCGTGGGCGGTCGCGGTCAGGACGCCGCACCGTGCGCCGAAGCGCACGGTGCCGCTCGCCGCGCCGGTGCTGCGCAGGACGTGGGCGGTGGCGAGGGTGGCGTGCCCGCACATGTCGACCTCGGCGACCGGCGTGAACCAGCGCAGCGCCCAGTCCGCCTCGCCCCCGCCGGGCAGCGGGTGGGCGAAGGCGGTCTCGGAGAGATTCACCTCCTTGGCCACGTCCTGGAGCCATGCGTCGTCGGGGAACGTGCCGGAGTCGAGCAGCAGGACTCCGGCGGGGTTGCCGGCGAAGGGGCGGTCGGTGAAGGCGTCGACGATTCGAATCCGCATGCCGTGACCGTAGAGCCCGCGTAAAGGCGCAGGCCAAGGCCAATCCGGGAGAGCTGGCCCTGCCGGGTATTGTCATGCGACAGATTCCGATATATCGTTGACGCATCGCGACAGGTCAACGATGGAAGGAGCGTAGCGATGCGTTCACATGGACACGGTCAGGAAGGCGAACACGGCCGAGGTCGTGGGCACTGCGGGCCCGGCCATCAGGGTCAGGGTGAACGGGAGGGCCGGCGCGCGGCGTTCGGGCCCTGGGGGCCTCCGTTCGGCGGACCCTTCGGCCGCGGGCGCGGCGGCGGCCGGGGGAGGGCGCGGCGCGGTGATGTGCGCGCCTCGATCCTGGCCCTGCTCAAGGACCGGCCGATGCACGGCTACGAGATGATCCAGGAGATCGGCGGGCGCAGCGGCGGGGCCTGGAAGCCCAGCCCCGGCTCGGTCTACCCGACGCTCCAACTGCTCGAGGACGAGGGGCTGATCGTCTCCGAGAGCGAGGGCGGCAAGAAACTGTTCACGCTCACGGACTCCGGTCGCGCCGAGGCCGAGACAGGGCCCGAGGCCCCGTGGGAGGAGGCCGGGCGCGGCGTCGACTGGGACACGGTCAACGAGGTCCGCCAGGCCGGCTTCGGGCTGATGGAGGCATTCGGCCAGGTCTGGAAGACGGGCAGCACCGAGCAGCGGCAGAAGGCCGTGGCGGTCATCAACGAGGCCCGCAAGAAGCTCTACCTGATCCTCGCCGACGAGCACTGAACCGCCCGCCGGCGCCGAGGGGTCCCGCACCGCGGGGCCCCTCGCCCGTGCTCAGGTGACCAGTCCGCCCAGCTTGCGCAGCGACTCGTTGAGCGCCGCCGTGGCCGAGTCCTTGAGCTTGCCGGCCATGAGGGAGACCGCCGCGCCCGTGAACTCGCCGTCGATGCGCACCGTCGTCGCCGAGCCGTCCGGGACGAGTTCGTAGCGGGTGCCGACGTCGACGGACATCGGCCCCTTGCCCCTGATGGCGAGCACCCGTTCCGTCTCCAACTCCTCGACGGTCCAGGTGACCTCGGCGGGGAAGCCCATCAGCTTCATGTTCTCCGCGAACGTGGCCCCCCTTTCCAGCGGCTCGGGGCCGCCCCTCGGGAAGCTGGTGTGCGTGGCGTTCCAGCGGCCGTACGAGGTGAAGTCCGTCAGCTGGGCCCAGACCTTCGCCGCCGGCGCCTCGATGCGTGCCTCCGCGCTGACCTCGGCCATGCGGCCACCCCTTCCAGTCGGGTTACGGTGCCGCGGAACGTAGCTCCAGGCGCGCGAACATTCAATACTGACGGCTCGTCAGATGCAGCGGCCGGGACAAGGCGGCGCGCCGCCCGGAGGGGGAGTTGTCGTGATCTCATCCGTGAGGAGGAGAAACCGGCCAGGTGCGCCCGACCTGCGTGGGACGCGGAAATGCTCCCCCGCGGGGACGCTGCGGCCGTCGGCCCCTGATGAGGTGGGACCTGTGCAGAACCCCATGCCACCGGTGCCCCGGCAGCCCGCCCCCGTCCATGCCGGGATCGAGGCCTCGCTCACCGTCGAACTGGCCTCCGTGGTCGCGGGCGCCCGCCGGAGGGCGCTGCGCGACGGTGACCGGCAGATCGACACGGCCCATCTGCTGCACTCGCTGCTGGAGTCGGACGCCGAGGTGCGGGTGGCGGTCGGCGACGGGGCGCAGGTCGCCCGCGTCCTGGGCTACCTCGTGCAGCGCAGCATCGGCTACGGACTGCGCTGGCAGGGGTCGGTCGAGGGCTCCGGGGTGCTCCCGCTGGTGCGGGCGGCGGCCGCCGTGCCCGGCTGGTCTCCGTCGGCCGTCGCCGCCATGACGGGCGCTCTGGCACGGGCGCAGATGCGCGGCGATCTGCGGGCCCGGGGCATCGACGTGCTCGCCCGCGTCGTCACCGATGCCGAGTGCCGTGCCGTCGACGTCCTGTGCCGTGCGGGTGTCGACACGGCGCAGGTCGGCGAGCGGATCGCGGCAGCGTCTCGACATGCGTCACGGGGGTGACGGTACTGACGCGCGCTGACATGATGGCCCGATGCGCACGTCTTCGGGAAGAAGCGCCGGCCTGGGCATCGCCCTCGGGTCGGCCTTCGCGTTCGGTGGGTCAGGGGTCGCGGCCAAGCCGCTGATCGAGGCGGGGCTCGACCCGCTCCATGTGGTGTGGCTGCGGGTGGCGGGCTCCGCCCTCGTCATGCTGCCGCTGGCCTGGCGTCATCGCGCCCTCGTCCTGCGCAGGCCCGCGCTGCTCGCCGGCTTCGGCCTGCTGGCCGTCGCGGGCGTGCAGGCCTGTTACTTCGCGGCGATCTCCCGCATCCCCGTCGGTGTCGCGCTCCTCATCGAGTACCTGGCGCCGGCCCTCGTGCTCGGCTGGGTCCGCTTCGTGCAGCGGCGTCCGGTGACCCGCGCCGCGGTCGTGGGCGTCGTCCTCGCGGCCACGGGACTCGCCTGCGTCGTCGAGGTGTGGGCCGGGCTGAGCTTCGACGTCCTCGGCCTGCTGCTCGCGCTCGGCGCCGCGTGCTGCCAGGTCGGCTACTTCGTCCTGTCGGACCAGGGCGGCGACAGCGACGACGCACCCGACCCGCTCGGCGTCATCGCGTACGGCCTCCTCATCGGCGCGGCCGTCCTCACTCTCGTGGCCAGGCCCTGGGGCATGGACTGGTCACTGCTGGCGGGCAGCGCCGGTATGAGCGGCACCCAGGTGCCCGCGGCGCTGCTGCTCGGCTGGATCGTACTGATCGCGACCGTGCTCGCGTACGTCACCGGCGTCGTCTCGGTGCGCATGCTCTCCCCGCAGGTGGCCGGTGTCGTGGCCTGCCTCGAGGCGGTCATCGCGACCGTGCTCGCCTGGGTGCTGCTCGGTGAGCACCTGTCCGCACCGCAGATCGCCGGCGGCGCCGTGGTGCTGATCGGCGCGTTCATCGCCCAGTCGCAGGCGCCCAAGGCGCCGTCGGGACCGGTCGCCGAGGGCGGACGGGAATCCGTCCGCGGCGCCGGGGCCGTCGGGGAGTTGTCCGCCGGACACCCCGGACCGTAATGTGGCGATCATGCATTCGACCGTACTTCCGCCGCCTGCCGCTTAGCGCGGGCGGCCGTTTCCTGACGAGGACCGGGCTCGGGGTGTTCCCGAGCGGTTCGCCGCTGCCCGCGTGACGGAGCCGAGCGACCTTCATCCCCTGTCCTCCACACGGAGAAGTCACGTGTCGAATTCCTCTGCAGCTCCTGTCGGCGTCCCCGTCGGACGGAGCCTCGTCTATCTCGTCTTCGCCGGCGTCGCCTGGGGCACCGCCGGTGCGGCGGCCTCCCTCGTCTTCGCGGTGAGCGACCTCGGTCCCCTCTCGCTGTCCTTCTGGCGCTGTGCGGGCGGACTTCTGCTGCTGCTCGGCGTCCTGGCCGTACGCGCCCGCGGGCGTGCGGCGGCTCCCGCGGCCTGCGCCGTCGCCGAGTCCCGCGGGCGCAAGTACCTGCGTATCGTCGGCACCGGCGTCGGGCTGACCCTCTTCCAGAGCGCGTACTTCGCGGCCGTCGAGGCGACCGGTCTCGCCGTGGGCACGGTCGTCACGCTCGGCGCGGGACCCGTTCTCATCGCCGTCGGCGCCCGGCTCACCATGGGCGAGCGCCTCGGGCGCGGCGGCACGCTCGCGGTGGCCGGAGCGCTCACCGGGCTCGGCGTGCTGGTGCTCGGCGGCGAGGGAGGCACCGTACGGCCCGTGGGCGTCGTGCTCGCCGTGCTGTCCGCCGCAGGCTACGCGGCGATCACCCTGCTGACGCGATGGTTGGGCCGGGAGGGCGGAGGCGGCGACTCGCTGTCGACGACGGCGTGGGCGTTCGCGATCGGCGCGGTCGGCCTGCTGCCCATGGCGTTCGCCGAGGGGCTGCTGCCGCACACCGCGGACCCGGTCCGGGTGGTGTGGCTGCTCGTCTACGTCGCGGCCGTGCCCACGGCGCTCGCGTACGCGCTGTACTTCGCGGGCGCGGCCGTGGTCCGCGCCGCCACCGTCTCCGTGATCATGCTGCTGGAGCCGGTCAGTGCGGCCGTCATCGCGGTGACGCTGCTCGGCGAGCACCTGACGGTGGCGACCGTCGTCGGCACACTGCTCCTGCTGACCGCCGTGGCCGGGCTCGCGGTGGCCGAGGCATGCGTCGCCGCCGTCCGCAGGCGGGCGATGGCCACGGTGTGAGAGACGGGGGCGGGGACGGCGCGGCCCCGCCCGCGGTCGCCGCACCGGTGCGTGTCAGCCGAGCGCGGCCAGGTAGTCCGGCAGGGCCACCGACTCCGCGAGGTCCGCGGACGGGACAGGGGCGCCGTACACCGGAGCCACCGGGACGACACCGGCCCAGTGCGGGAGCGCCATGTCCTCGGGCTCGTCGTTCGGGCCGCCCGTGCGGGACTTGGCGGACACCTCGGCGAGGTCGATACGGATCACGGCCGTCGCCGCCAGTTCCTTGGCGTTCGCCGGCCGTGAGTCCGCGGAGCGGCCCGCGACCGCGTGGTCGACCAGGGCGTCGAGGGCCATGCGCTTCTCGTCCTCGTCGGTGACCTGGTACGCCTTGCCGTGGATCACCGCCGAGCGGTAGTTGAGGGAGTGGTGGAAAGCCGAGCGCGCCAGCACCAGGCCGTCGACGTGGGTGACCGTCAGGCACACGTCCAGGCCCGGGTCCTCCTGGCCCGCCATCCGCAGCGGCCGCGAACCGGTCGAACCGTGGACGTACAGCGTCTCGCCGACGCGCGCGTACAGGGTCGGGAGCACGACCGGCGCGCCGTCCCGGACGAAGCCGAGGTGGCAGACGTAGGCGCTGTCGAGTATCGAGTGGACGAACTCGCGGTCGTACGAGGCCCGGTCCCGGCCCCGCGTGGGAACCGTGCGGCCGGTCGGCTCGTACGCGGGGGCGGTGTCCGGCTGGGCGGTGGGCGACATTGCGGAACTCCATTGCACTAGTGCATAATCAGTTTTGTGCTAGGAGAGTATCGGATCACGGGCCGGCGTGCATCGGAGATTGCCGCGAGCGTCGAGCGCGCGGTGGGCTCGGGCGACCTCGAACCGGGGCAACTGCTGCCTCCCATGCGGGAGTTGGCGACCGACCTCGGGGTCAATCCCAATACCGTCGCCGCCGCCTACCGCACCCTGCGCGAGCGCGGCGTCATCGAGACCGCCGGCCGCCGGGGGAGCCGAGTGCGCCCGCGCCCCGCAAGCACGCCCCGCAACGCCATCCGCGTCGAGGCGCCGCCCGGCGTGCGCGACCTCGCCGCGGGCAATCCCGACACCGCCCTCCTGCCGCCGCTCGACGAGGCGCTGGCCGCCGCCGCCCGTCACCACGCGAAGTACCCGACGCTCTACGGCCAGGGGCCGCTCGACGCCGAGTTCGCGCGCCTCGCCAGGGCCTCCCTCGACGCCGACGGTGTTCCCCCCGGGCCGCTCGCCGCCACCTCCGGCGCGCTGGACGCCATCGAGCGCGTGCTGGCCGCCCATCTGAGGGCCGGAGACGCGGTGGCGGTCGAGGATCCGGGGTGGGGGAGTCTGCTCGACCTGGTCACCGCCCTCGGACTCAAGGCACTGCCGGTCGGCCTGGACGACGACGGGCCGCTCCCCGCCGACGTCGAACGGGCCCTCGCGGCCGGGGCCCGCGCCGTCGTCGTCACCGACCGGGCGCAGAATCCCACCGGCGCGGTCCTGACGGCCGCGAGGGCAGCCGAACTGCGGTCCGTCCTCGGCC
This sequence comes from Streptomyces sp. NPDC002867, assembly GCF_053591895.1. Classification (NCBI taxonomy): domain Bacteria; kingdom Bacillati; phylum Actinomycetota; class Actinomycetes; order Kitasatosporales; family Streptomycetaceae; genus Streptomyces; species Streptomyces sp. NPDC002867. Next base: position 26,870 of record NZ_JBSFUR010000009.1, read on the forward strand.
GGTTCCCGCACGCCCTCGTCGTCGAGGACGACCACGGGTACGCCATCGTCGACCAGCCGCTCCACCCCCTCGCCGGTGCCACCGCGCACTGGGCCTTCGTGCGCTCGGCGGCCAAGGCGTACGGGCCGGATCTGCGCGTCGCGGTCCTCACCGGTGACACCGTCACCGTCGACCGGGTGCTGGGGCGCCTGGGGCTCGGCCCGGGCTGGGTCAGCACGCTGCTGCAACGCGCGGTCGCCCACCTGTGGGCGTCGGGGGCGGTCGACGCCAGGGCCGTGGCCCGCGCGTACGGCGAACGGCGGGATGCGCTCATCGGGGCGCTGGCGCGCCGTGGTGTCCCGGCGTACGGGCGCAGTGGGATGAACGTGTGGGTGCCCGTGCCGGACGAGACCGGCGCGGTGACGCGGCTGCTGCACGCCGGGTGGGCCGTGGCCCCCGGGGCCCGGTTCCGGATGTCCGCGGCGCCGGGCGTGCGCATCACGGTCTCCGCCCTCACGCAGGCGGACATCGAGCCGATCGCCGCGGCGGTGGCCGCGGCGATCGGCCCGGTGCCGACGCGCAGTTACGGCTGAGCGGCGCGAGCCGGGGTGACGGCGGGCGAGGCCGCTTCCGGTGCGACACCGGCCGGGCCCGGCGCCGGGTCCGGAGCCGTGGGGGTACGCGCGCTCCTGGCGCGGCTCTGCGTGAGTGCTGCCCCCGCCAGCACGATCAGCGCGCCGACGGGCGTGTTCCAGGCGAGCTGTTCGCCCAGCAGTGTCACACCCGCCGCGGTGGCGATGACCGGGATGAAATACGTGACCATCTGCGCCGTCGTCGGACCGACTTCGGCGACCAGCCCGTACTGCATCAGCAGCGCCAGTCCCGTCCCCAGCGCGCCGAGCGCGACGACGGCGAGCAGGGGCGCGAGGGGGAACGAGGCCGGCACGCTGGTGAACAGCGGCGTGACAACGCCCAGTTGGATGGTGGCGAGCCCGAGCTGAGCGCCGGTGAGCGACAGATGGGAGTGGCTCGACCCCGCGAGCGTACGGCGCACGTAGATCCAGCCGACCGGGTAGCTGAGGGAGGCGAGCAGCGCCATCGCCGTGCCGCGGACGTCGAGGCCCGAGAAGCCCTGCCAGGCGCCGAGGACCGTCAGCACACCGAGGAACCCGATGCCCAGTCCCGCCACCCGCCGCCGGGTCGGCCGGTCCTCGGACAGCGCGACCAGGGACAGCGCCATGCCCCACAGCGGCGACGTGGCGTTGCAGATGCCTGCGAGCGTCGAGGGGATCGTCAACTCGGAGTAGGCGAAGAGGGAGAAGGGCAGCGCGTTGAGCAGGAACGCCGCGACCGCGAGATGGCCCCAGGTGCGCAGCCCGTGCGGCAGCCGCTCCCGCCGGAACGCCATGGCAGCGGCCAGGACGGCGGTGCCGAAGAAGAGCCGGCCGAAGGTGACCTGGAACGGCGCGTACGCCCCCGTGCCGACCTTGATCAGAAGGAAGCTGAAGCCCCAGACCGCCGAGAGCACCGCGAACCGGATGCGCCAGTCGACGGCGTGGGGGCGGGATACAGCGGAGGGAAGGGACGGGCGGGTACGGCCGGACGAGGCCGGCGCCGGGGCAGCGGTGGTCATGTACTCAACGATCCCGGGTTCGATATCTTAGGACAAGCGAGAAAAATTGGACCTGTTCGCTTAGTATCACTTACATGTTGAACCTGGAGCGCCTGCGCACCCTCGACGCCCTCGCCCGGCACGGTTCCGTGAGCGGCGCCGCCGACGGACTGCATGTGACGACCTCGGCCGTCTCCCAGCAGATGGCGAAGCTGGAGCGGGAGGTCGGTCAGCAACTGCTCGCCAAGAACGGGCGCGGGGTGCGCCTGACCGACGCCGGCCGACTCCTCGCCGACCATGCCGCGCGCATCCTGTCCCAGGTGGAGCTGGCGCAGTCCGACATCGAGGCGCAGCGCGGACAGGTCGTGGGGGAGGTGCGGCTCGGCGCCTTCCCCACCGCTGCCCGAGGCCTGTTCCCCGTCGCCGTCGCCGCGCTCCGCGGCGACCACCCCGACCTGCGGGTGCAGACTCGCGAGCTGGAGCCCGAACTGGGCATCCGGGCGGTCATCCGCGGCGACCTCGATCTCGCGGTGGTCCTCGACTGGAGCAACAAGCGCCTGCCCGTGCCCGGCGGCCTCAGCCAGGCCCGGCTGCTCGACGACGTGCCCGATGTCGCCATGCCGGCCGGCCATCCCCTCGCAGACCGCGACGAGGTGGACCTGGAGGAGTTCGCGGACGACGAGTGGGTCTCCTGGCCCGAGGGGGAGTTCTGCCACGACTGGCTGGTGTTCACCCTGCGCGCCAAGGGGTTCGAGCCCCGGATCGCGCACCTCGCGGGCGAACACCACACCCAGCTGGCGCTCATCGCGGCCGGTCTCGGTGTGTGCGTCGCCCCCCGGCTCGGCCGGGGACCCGTGCCCGAGGGCGTCGCGCTCGTCCCCGTACGGCAGCGGATGCGCCGCCATGTGTACGCGGTGTGGCGCACCGACGCCGACCGCAGGCCGTCCATCAGGGCGGCCGTCGACGCGCTGCGCACGGCCGCGGGGTCAGAGGGCTGACAGTTTCCTGAAGTCCCAGGAGGCGATCGCGTCGGGCGTCAGCCGCAGCCAGGCGTGCCGGCCGTCGTGCGGCATCGCCTCCAGGCCGAAGTTCTTGCGGGCGAACAGGGCCTCGGGCGCCGCCAGTTCGGGGCAGTCCGCGCCCGTTCGCGGGGCCTCGCCGACGAACACGGCGGTGCCCGCGAGCTCGACGCCCCTGAGCTCCCCGTACTCCTCGCCGTCGTCGACCACCACGGCGATGCGCGGGTCGCGGCGCAGGTCGGCCCAGCGGCGGCTGCGGGTCAGCGAGTACAGCCACAGGGACGTGCCGTCCCAGGCGAACCACAGGGCGCTCACGTGCGGGCGGCCGTCGGCCGAGACGGTGGCCACCCGGCAGGTGCGCCGCTCGGCGAGGAAGGCGTCCAGCTCCTCGGGGGTCATCATGATGCGCCGGCCGCGGCGCTGGGTGACGGCCATCGGCGTACCCCTCCCATGTGCTGACGGTGTGTCAGAAATCATGGCGCCGCTTCCTCCCTCGCGCAATGGCGGCTACTCTCGCGCGCCCCGGCACAGCGAGGAAGGGACACGCCATGGCGTCCAGGGAAGAGCTCGCCGAGCAGCTGGATCCCGCCACCACCGTGCTGCTCACCGTCGAGTGCCAGGAGGGCGTCGTCGGAGCCGGGAGCGCACTGCCCGAACTCGCCGCACAGGCCCGCTCCTCGGGCGTGCTCCACAACATCGCGCGCCTGGTGGACGCGGCGCACGAGGCGGACGTTCAGGTGATGCACGCCGTCGCGGAGCGGCGGCCCGACGGACGCGGAGCGAACGGCAACGCCCGGCTGTTCCGGTCCGCGGCCCGGCTCCCGGTGCAGCAGCACTGCGGCTCGGCCGCGGTCCGCGTCGCGTCGCCGATCACCGTGGCGGACGAGGACATCGTCGTCCGCAGGCTGCACGGCCTGTCTCCTGTGGCGGGCACCGGGGTCGATCCGGTGCTGCGCAACCTCGGCTGCCGCACCCTGGTCGTCACCGGCGTCTCGGCCAACATCGCCGTCCCGGCCGCCGTCTTCGACGCCGTCAACCTCGGCTACACCGTCGCCGTGGTGGCGGACGCCATCGCGGGGGTGCCGGCCGAGTACACCCCCGCGATGATCCGCAACACGCTGTCCCTGGTGGCGACGATCGCGACCACCGACACCGTGCTGGGTTGCTGGAAGCGGCCGCGCGGGCCCTGCGCGCCTGATGTCGCGCACACCCCTGACCCGGCGGCGGCCGCCTCCCACGCGTGACCCCCGAGGCGGTTCCGGCGCCTGACCCCGTGCGCCGGAACCGGCCGAGTCACGCGAGCTTGATGGAGTCGCCTTCCACGGTGATTTCCGCCGGGGGCAGCGGCGCGGTCGCGGGACCCGCCTTGACGCTGCCGTCCGACGCGTCGAACGCGCTGTTGTGGCAGGGGCATGTGATGACCCCGTCCGCCACGTCCTTGACCGCGCAGCCCTGATGCGTGCACTTGGACGAGAACGCCTTGAACTCGCCCGCCCGGGGCTGTGTGATCACCACGTCCCCGACGACCTTGCCGCCGCCCTCCGGGATCTCGGTGGTCCGTGCGACGACCGAGCCTCCGCCCGTGCCGCCCGTGCTGCCCGTCGCCCCGCCGCTCTGGTCGGCGGGCTTGTCGGACACCGACCCGGCCGAGTCGTCCGAACCGCCGCAGGCGGTCAGGGCGACGGCGAGACCGGCGCCGCCCGCCGCGGCGACGACGGTACGACGCGCCACGGTCCGTGCGGTCCCCTGCGATCCGGTCATGTTGGCTCCCTCTCCACGGTCGGCCCTCTGCCGGCCGGTTCGTGATGGTGTACGGGCCATCCGCCGTCGATGTTCACCCCTTCCCCGGATTGTTGCGGGCCCGTGCTCTGAGCGGTCACCGTGCGGCGGTACGTCACGCTCCGGCGCGGGCGGCCCGGTCCTCCGGTCGGACCGCCGGAGAGCCTGGGTCGATGCTCGGCGAAATCACAGCGACGCGCTCGTGGTCGCCGTGCTCCTCACGGGCCGTCAGAAGCGCCGCGACACGAGGCCGCTCGGGTCGTGGAGGGCTCCGTGGTACGCCGCACTCGAAGAACGCCGCCTCGGCGTCGCGAGCAGCGCCGGGCGACGCTCCTGCCGCTCTGTGACCCATGCCACATGCCGTTCCTGTCAGCAATCGGGGCGCTGTTCCGCTCAACTCACGACTCACCGGGAGCAAGCGAACCGACAGGAGCAACAGATGAAGCACCGCATCGTCGTCCTCGGCGCCGGCTATGCCGGGGCCTACGCGGCCGGGAACCTGGCCCGCCGGCTGTCCCCGGCGGACACCGAGATCACCGTGGTCAACGCTGGGCCGGACTTCATCGAGCGGCTGCGGCTGCATCAGCTCGCGGCCGGCCAGGAGATCGAGGCTCGGAAGCTCGCCGACGTCTTCGCGGGCACGGGGATACGGCTGCGCCTGGCTCGTGTCACCGCCGTCGACCCCGAGCGCCAGGTCGTCGCCGTGGCCGACGCCGACGGTGGCGGCGAACTCGGCTACGACACGCTTTTCTACGCGCTCGGCAGCCACGTCGCCGACAGCGGCGTCCCCGGCGTGGCCGAGCACGCCTTCGACGTCACCGGCCGGCCCTCGGCGCTGCGCCTGCGCGAGCGCCTGGACAGCCTGGGCAGGCGGGGCGAAGGCGGGAGTGTGCTGGTCGTCGGCGACGGGTTGACCGGCATCGAGACCGCCACCGAGATCGCCGAATCCCGGCCCGGCCTGTCGGTGTCGCTGGTCGCCCGCGGCGAGCTGGGCGCCCGGCTCTCCGCCGGAGCCCGCAGCCACCTGCGCCAGGCCTGCGACCGGCTGGGCATCACCGTCCTGGAGCACACCAGCGTCGAAGCCGTCGAAGCGACGCGGGTGCTGTGCGCCGACGGCACTGCCCTGGCGTCCGACGCAACCGTGTGGACGGCCGGGTTCGCGGTCGACCCCATCGCCGCCGCCGGTGGGCTGGAGGTCACCGACAACGGTCGGATCGTCGTCGATCGCACCATGCGGTCCGTCTCGCACCCGAACGTCTACGCCGCCGGCGACAGCGCCTACGCCATCGGCGACAACGGCCTGCCGCTGCCGATGTCCTGCGCATCGGCCGGCGACACCGGCCGGCAGGCCACGGAGGCGATCGTGGGGCGCCTGACCGGCCGTGAGATCGCGAACATCAAGCTGGCCTACCTGGGCAACCACATCAGCCTCGGGCGGCAGGACGGGATCCTGCAGATGGTCGACGACGAAGCGCAGGCAAAGCCGAAGTACGTGGGCGGCCGGAAGGCCGCGCGGATCAAGGCAGGCATCCTCAAGATCTCGCTGTGGGCCATCTCGCACCCGACCTTCGGCCTGCCCCAGCGCAAGCGCCGCCTGGCCGCCGCGCCGGATGCGTCCACCGAGAACCGCGTTGCCGCCTAGGGTGGTCCGCGTGGACATGACTGCCACTGATCGCTTCGACACCAGTCGGTTCGAGGCCGGCCGGAACCGGCTGGCCTCGCTGGCGTACCGGCTGCTGGGCTCCGCCGCCGACGCCGAAGACGCCGTGCAGGATGCGTTCCTGCACTGGCAGGCCGCCGACCGGCAGCGGATCAAGGTGCCGGAAGCCTGGCTGACCAAGGTCGTCACCAACCTGTGCCTCGACCGGCTCCGCTCGGCACAAGCCCGCCGCGAACGCACCGTCGGCGCCTGGCTGCCCGAACCGCTCCTCGACGGCGACCCGATGCTCGGCCCGGCCGACACGTTCGAGCAGCGCGAATCGGTCTCCCTGGCCGTGCTGACTCTCATGGAGCGCCTGTCACCCCTCGAGCGGGCCGTCTACGTCCTGCGCGAAGCGTTCTCCTACAGCCATGCCGAGATCGCCGAGATCCTCGACATCACCGAGTCCGCAAGCCAGCAGCACCTCCACCGTGCCCGGCGCCGCATCACCGCCGCGGGCCGCCGCGGCGGCGGCGAAGTCGACCCGGAATCCGCCCGCAGGATCGTCGAGGAATTCCTCGCCGCTGCCTCCTCGGGCCGCACCGAACGGCTGGTGGCGCTGCTCACCGACGACGCGACCGCGATCTCCGACGGCGCCGGCCTGACCAAGACGCTGCTGCAGTACGACACTCCGCAGCGCATCGCCACCGTCGCACGGGCCGGCTTCAAACCCACACCCGCGAAACGGCGACTTGTCGGCGGCACGCTCGCCGTCCACTACGCGCTCGTCAACGGCGCCCCCGCCCTTCTCTTCGTGCTCGGCGACCGGGTCCTCGGCGCCGTGACGTTCGACATCACCAACGGCAGGATCGCAACCGTGCGCGGCATCGCCGCCCCCACCCGCCTCGCCCGCCTCACCGAAGCCTGGCGGCAGCACGAACCGGACACGCCGCTCATCACCCAGTGGTGAATGTGAACCGTGCCCTCGCCCGCCGTGAGCAGGCCGAGCGCCCCCGCCCCGACCTGCGCGCAGGGGCGGGGGCATCGCTGCGACCCACCGCGGGTGACCTCGCTCAGCTCTTGACCGCACCCAGCGTGAGCCCCGCGACGATGCGGCGCTGGAGGAGAAGCGTGAGCAGCACGACCGGAATCGAGTAGACCGTCGCCAGAGCCGTCATCGACCCCCACTGCAGTCCGAACTGCGTCTGGAACTCGGCGATGACCAGCGGAGTGGTCTGCGCCGTGACCCCGGTGAGGAGGAGCGCGAACAGGAACTCGTTCCACGAGGCCAGGAAGGCGAAGATCGCGGTGACGGCCAGGCCGCCGGAGACCACGGGCACGACCACGCGCAGCATCGCTTCGAGCCGGTTGCAGCCGTCGACCTTGGCGGCCTCCTCCAGTTCGCCGGGAACGGCTTCGAGGAAACTCGTCATGAGCCAGATCGACAGCGGCAGCGACACGGTGGTGTGAGCCAGCGCCAGCCCGAAGGGAGTGTCGGTCAGATGGAGCGTCTTCATCATGCCGACGAGCGGCACGCCGACGGCGACCGGCGGCACCATCCTCGTCACCAGGGCGGCGAGGATGAAGACCCGCCCACTCGGGGTCCTGAACCGCGTGACGGCGTACGCAGCCGGAACCGCGAGGACCAGGGAGAGCACCGTGCTGATGGTTGCGGTGCTGATGCTGTTGACGAACGAGGCGAGAACGCCGGACTCGGAGAAGGCGTTCGCGTAGTTCTCCCAGCTCCACGTGTTCGGCACGAGCGTCGGAGGAACCGAGATCGCCTCGGTAGATCAGCAGGCTCAGCGTCTGCGACGCGTTCTCGGGCCCGCCGTTGGTCTGGATGAGGATGACGTCGAAGGCGCGGGCCGCGTCGATTCCCCGGACGACGAGGGCCACGGTGATCACCGGGCGCAGGAGCGGCAGGATGATCCGCAAAAGCATCTGCACCGGGTTCGCCCCGTCGAGACGGGCCGCTTCGAGGACGTCGCCGGGAAGGTTCTGCAGGCCGGCGAAGAGGACGAGCGCCATGAACGATGTGGTCAGCCAGATGTCGGGAAGGGCGACCGAGAACAGGACGATGTCGGGATCGCTGAGCCAGCCGATGGCATCAGGATCGTCGATGACGCCGAACCCGGTGAGCAGCTCGTTCACGATGCCGAAGTTGTCGATCATCAGGAACCGCCACAGCAGACCGGCGACGACCGGCGCGATCATGAGCGGGTAGAGGAACACCGTGCGCAGGACCCGGGAGCGCCGGCCGAGGGCATGGAACAGGAGGGCCGCCGCCAGGCCGAGCACGAACTCGGCGCCGACGACGAGGAGCGTGTAGAGCACGGTGCGCACCGAGGCGCCGATGAACTCGGAGGATCCGAAGGCCTCGCGGTAGTTGTCCACTCCGGTGAAGCGGCGCTCACCGGCCATCGGGGAGATGTCGTAGAAGCTGTCGACGACCAGGCTCACCAGCGGCCAGAGGACGAACGCCGCGAGGAAGACACCGGCCGGCGCCATGAGCAGAAGGGCGAATCCGCGGTCGGTGAGCCGCACGGCCCGGGACCTGGGACGACCGGGATCGCCGGGGGCGTGGCCGGACCGGGGGAGGCCGGTCCGGCCACGCTCGCGGCTAGCCGACGAGACGCTCGACATCGGAGCGGGCTCCCTTCAGCAGCGCCTCGTAGTCGGCTCCGGGGGTCAGCGACTTCTGGATCGTGGGGATGAGCACCGTGTCGACGATCTGCTGCCACTTCGGCGTCGCCGGGCGCGAGCGGGTGGCGGGCGAGGACAGGGTCTGCACCAGCGGCTTGAAGTGCTCGTGACCGGGCTTGTCCTGGTACTCCTCGAACGCCGAGACGCGGGCGGCGAGTCCGAGCGAGGACTGGATGCCGAGCGCGTTGTTGTCGTAGCAGAACTGGACGAACTCCGTCGCCAGGTCGGCCTTCTTGGTGGCCTGAGGCACGGACAGGTACCACGGCCCCGGTACGCCCGCGATGCCCGCCGCACCGGCGATCATGGGCGCCGCCCCCACCTTCCCGTGGACCGGCGAGTCCCCCGGAACCAGCGGGAAGGCATGCGCCCAGAACCGCATCATCGCCGTCCTGCCCGGGTTGAACAGGTTCTGTGCGCCGCCCCAGTCGAGCTGCTTGGCACCGGGGGGAGCGACCTTGGCCTTGGTGCTGAGGTCGCTGCAGAAGCGGAGGGCGTCCAGGTGCTGCCGGTTGTCGATGATCACCTTGCCCTGGTCGTCGAGGACCGCCCCGGGCGATCCCGCCTGCAGGACGTGGGCGAGCCATTCGGTTTCGACCGCGCCCTTCACGTCCGTGCCGTACAGGGCGTTCTTTCCCTTGGTGTCGCGTGTGAAGAATTCCGCCGCGTCGGTGAACTGGTCCCAATTCGTGGGCGGGGAGAGCGGATAGCCGTACTTCTTCTCGAAGGCGGCCTGCTCCTTGGAGTCCTCGAACAGATCCTTCCGGTAGAACAGGATCTCGGAGTTGGTCCAGGCCGGCATGCCGAGATACCTTCCCTTCACCTGCGCTCCCTGGACGAGGGAAGGAAACAGGTCCTTCTTCACGGCCTCGGTGAACAGGTCGTCGAGAGGACGCAGAACGCCTTCTGCGAATGCGGGAAGCCAGATCGCGTCGAGGGCCGCGACGTCGAAGCTCACGGCTCCCGAACTGAATTCGCCGAGCAGCCGGTTGAACAGTCCGTCGTAGGGGAGCTCGACGAACGTCACCGAGGTGCCGGTCTTCTTCTTGAACAGCTCGGCGATCTTCAGCAGTTCCTGCTTGCCACCGGCTTCGCACAGCACGCGCAGTGAGCCCGAGCCGCCCGACGAATCGTCCGCCGTGCCGCCGGCGCCGCAGCCGGTCGCTGTCAGCAGACCGAGCCCGGCCAGGCCTCCGAGCTTCAGTACGTTCCGGCGCGGCAGCCCCGCGGCACCGGGTGCAGGACTCCACTTGTTCATGACGTGCTCCAGTTCGAGTTGAACGACATTGCTGAGATTTCGGAACGATGGGGAACGGGGAACCGGGGAGGCGAGGGAGGATTCCCTTTACCTCCCCTATGCGTCGACCGCCGGAATCCGGGACTTCCGGACTCCGCGCTACGGGGTGGCGCGGAATGTGTGATTCTGTGTATCCGCCCGAAATTCGGACGCCGTCGCGCTGTCCAGCACTTTGGTGGCGGTCGTGGTCGATGACAGCAGTACACGCGTCGCCGCGACATTGCAGACGGCCCGGTTGTTCGAGACCAAGGAGGCGGAGGCGTGCGCGGATCGACCGCGCCGCGGCGTGGTTCCCCACTTCGGCGGACCGAGGAGCGCTGCTGTGCCGACGGCACAGGGAAATGCCGTACGAGTGCTGTGCGGGAACGCGGCGAGACAGAGAGAAGGCGGTGCCTACCGGCCGGCGATCCGCGGCCGACCGCCGGGCAGAGCCCGCCCGGCCGTCACCGCAAGGCGATCACTTCGACGGATGCACGGCTCAGGGGTGCGAGCCGCACGAGCGGCGAATGCGCAGCCGGGGCTCGGCAAGGATCCTGGAGAGCGCCCGGTCGGGCTCGGCGATACGTGCGAAGAGCAGGTCCGCCGCGGTCCGCCCGATCTGCTCGATCGGCTGCGCGGCGACGGTGAGCGGAGGTTCCAGAAGGTCGAACAGGGGGAGGTCGTCGAAGCCCACCAGTGCCATGTCCTGCGGGACGCGCACGTCCCGCTCGCGCAGGGCACGCACAACTCCCTCCGTCAGGAGGTTGTTTCCGCAGAACAACGCCGTGGGCCGTTCGTCGCCGTCCATGTCCAGCAACTCGGCGACCACACGCCGGCCCAGGTCGAGAGTCCGCGCCACCCCGATCGCGTCCTGCGGTTTGCCCTCACAAACCGTCAGACGCACACCCGAGCGGCCCTCCAGCGCCTCCCGGCAGCCGGCCAGCCGCTCCCGGGTGGGGGTCGCCGTGGTGGTGCCGACGACTGCCGCGATGTGCCGATGGCCGTGATCCAGGAGGTGGTCGACGAGAGCGCGGGCTCCGGCTCGGTGGTCGATCGACACCGAGTCGAACAGATCCCCCGACACTCGCCGGTCCACGGTCACCGTCGGGGTGCTCGTGTCGACCAGCTTCTCGAGTGATGCCGGGTCCTCGGTGGAAGGCGCGATGATCACACCTGCCACACTTTCGGCAATCATCAGGTCGAGGTAGAGATCTTCCTGCTCGAGTCGCTCCGTAGTGTTGCAGAGCAGCACCGCGTAGCCCCGGTCGGCGGCGACGGCCTCCACGGCCCGTGCCACCGACGCGAAGAACGGGTTCTCCACATCCGAGATCAGCAGGCCGATGGCGTCGGCCCGTTGGGTTCGCAGGGCACGTGCCGCCTTGTTCGGACGATAACCGAGTTCCGCGGCGCTCGCCCGCACCCGCTCGGCCAACTCCGCCCTCACGAAGTCCCGTCCGGCCAGGACCCGGGACACCGTCGCAGTCGACACGCCGGCATGCGACTGGCTCGGCACAGGTATAGCGGCGGCTCGTCGGCGGCGTCAAGGCATGGGACCGACCGAGCGCCTGACGATACGTCAGGCAGGATCCTTCCGGCCCGGAGACTCCACGTACACCTCGGGCCGCCTCGGCATCAACACCTTCAACGGCACCGGCGAATTCCAGGACGTCAACGTCTTCATCGAGTGACGAGCCGCGAGGCGCCCAGGAGTGCTCCTGAACGCCTCTTCGGACCCGTTGCGCCTGCCCGGCCGTCATGCGACGGCCGGGCAGCCGCGGTTCCGCTAGCTCGGAGTTGCCACCATGAAATGGTTGGTCGTGAAGGCATCGAGCTGCGCGGTGGTGGCGCTGTGGAGCACCCTCGTGGCCGTGGTGCTCGCGTCGAGGACGACCTTGGCCGCCACGTTGCTGGTGATGTGGTTCGACGCCAGGTAGTTGTTGTCGCCGCTCTTGACCAGCACGATGGTCGGGGCCTGGCCCGCGGGCGTGATGTTCTGCGACGGGACATCGAAGGAGAACTGATTGCCCGTCACGGTGTTCTTGTTTCCGGCGATGTGCACCATGCCGAACTTGTCGTCGAAGCGGGTGCTGGTGCCGTCTCCGTAGACCCGTCGGAAATGGTTGGCGGAGATCAGGTTCTCGGAGCTGTTGTCCAGCAGGGCGATCTGGCTGGGGAAGTTGCTGAGCAGCTTGTTGCCGGTGATGGAGGCGCGGTTCCCCCTGGACAGTGTGATGTTGCAGGCCCACAGGATGGTGTTGCCGGAAATGTGAAGCCCCTCGGCGTTCTCCGCGAAGATGGAGTAGCCGGCCCAGGCGCTGATCAGGAAGTTGTTGGTGATCTTGGCGACCTGTGACGCTCCTGTCAGTTCGATGGAGGAGCCGCACTCCGCGATGAAGTTGTTGGTGATGTTGGGAGCGTCCGCGCCCTTGATGACGAGGGCGTGCGCGAGGTACACGAAGCCCATGCCCTCGATGCGGACCGCGTCGTTGTCGGACTGGAACGAGATGCCGGTCTTGCCGTTGCCCGGAAGATAGGGCTTGCCGGCGGTCACCCCGTCGAGACAGAAGTCCTGGAAGACGATGCTGTTCAGCCGCCCGACCGTGGCGGGGGCCCCGGTTCGGCTGACCAGGAACGCTTCGTTGTGACCGTCGTTGTTCTTGACCCGGATGTGACTGGCGCCCGGAAGCGTCTCGACCCAGGACCCGGTCTGCGACTCGTCACGGATGGCCTCGGACAGGAATCCGTGGCCGGCCCCCTTGATCTGCAGGAAGCTGACATCGACGACCACCCGCGTCAGGAGGTCGTAGTGGCCGGGCGGGATATAGATGACCGCGCCGGGTCTGGTGGTCTGCGTCGTCTGCTTCGACTTGATGTCGGCGATGATCTGGTTGATCACGGCGCCGATGTCGACGTACGGGGAGACTGTCGCCCCGGCCCACGTCGTGACGTCGTACACGGTGTCTGCCATGTCCGTCCTTTCTGAACGGTCTGGTGCGGGTGCTGTGTGTGCGGAGTGCTCAGAGAAGGCCGACGATGGAGTGGTACGACGGGTGCGGGGGAGGCGGTGCGGTGGGCTGTGCCGTTGCGGCCCGAGCGGTGCTGCGCTGCGCGGTGTTGAGGGACACCGCCGCTGTCAGAGCTCCCGTGAGCCCTGCGAGCACACTGCGACGTGAGATCCGCGGCTTTTCCTGATGCATGGCGGCTCCTGGACGAAGGATCGGGGTGTCCGTGTGTCCCGGTGCGGGCACCGACGCCCGCACCGGACGGAGCACACGGTCGTGCGGATCGGCTCCTTTCGACGGCTCAGCGGATCGCGCCGGCGGTCATGCCCGCGATGACCTGACGCTGGAAGACCGCGTAGATGATCAGCTGAGGGACGAGCACGAGGGTCGCGGACGCCATCATCGCGCCGTAGTTGACGCTGTAGACGCCCTGGAACTGGGAGATCCCGAGCGAGATCGTCGTCAGCTCCGGCTTGTTGATCAACGTCACCGCGAAGGGGAACTCGTTCCACACGTAGATGACGTTGAGGATGGCGAGGGTGGCGACGACCGGGCGCATCAGCGGGAACACGACCTTCCACGCCATCGACCACAGCCCCACCCCGTCGATGACCGCCGCCTGCTCGATCTCCTCGGGGAACTCGCGAAGGAACCCGGTGAGGAGAAGGATGTTGAAGGGGATCGAGACGGCGATGTACGGCAGGATCAGCGCGGCATGCGTACCGAACAGACCCAGCGCGATGTCGAGCCGGTACACCGGGAAGAGCAGAATGTATACGGGTACGGCCAGGCCGGCCAGGAGGTAGTACCTCGTCGCGTTCTGGACGCCGCGTCGTCCGCTGCGGAAGACCATCCGCGTCAGGGCGAAGGCGGCCATGTAGGAGATGACCAGGCCGATGGTCACGGAGAACACCGCCAGGATCAGCGTGTTCTTGTACATGATCATCAGGTCGAGCGTTTCGAGGGCCTGTCGGTAGTTGGCGAGGCTGAGATCCGACAGGGAGAACGGGTGCGCCAGGATGTTCTCGTTGGTCTGGAACGACAGGAGCATGATCCAGAGCAGCGGCAGCAGGATCACGAAGGTGATCAGATAGGCGAGGGCCGAGGCGATGACGCGGCCGCGGCGCGGGCGCCGGCCCGGCAGGGACTTGGCGGGCAGGGACTTGGCGTGAGACGCGGTGCGCCGGGTGCTCGTCGTTGCGGTGCGTGGGGTGCTCGTCGTCTTCACGCCGCAGCCCTCCTCTTGAGACCGAACAGAGTGGCGACGGCGGCGACGACGCCGATGACGAACACCACGACTGCCAGCGCCATGCCGTAGCTGTACTGCAGTGTGGTGAAGGTGACGTGGTACATGTAGCTCACCATGACCTCGGACAGATGGACCGGGCCGCCGCCGGTCAGGGCGTAGACCAGCTCGAAGATCTTGAAGACGCCGGTCACGACGAGGGCCGTGCAGATTCCGAACGACTCCCGCAGCATCGGCACCGTGATGTACCGGAGTTGCTGGAAGCGCGTCGCCCCGTCGAGGGTGCTGGCCTCCATCACGTCACGCGGCAGCATGCGGATGGCGGCGTAGAGGATGGTGACGATGAAGCCGATCTGCTGCCACAGATAGACGAACGCGACGGAGTAGGGGCTGAGGGTGCTCCCTCCGATCCACTGCGGCTGGACGGCTGTGCCGACCGCCTGCAGTACCGCGTTGACCAGGCCGATCTCGGGGTCGAGGATGAAGATCCAGATCAGCCCGACGAGAATCGGTGCCACGATCGCCGGCGCGAAGACGAGTGGCCTGAGGATCGCGCTTCCCTTGACGTCGCCGCTGAGCAGGACCGCCAGGAGGAACGCCAGGGGGACCAGGAGCGTCACCGCGACGCCGAGGATGATCCCGGTGTTCTGGACCGAGGTCCGGAACACCGTGTCCTGCGCCATCTCGCGGTAGTTGTCGAGTCCGGAGAACGTCGCCGGTGAGACGCCGTCGTAGCTGGTGAAGCTGTAATAGACCGAGTACAGGATCGGGTAGACCATGTACACGGTGTAGAGGAGCAACGCCGGCGCGATCATGAGGGTGAAAGTCCGGCGTGTGGTGAGCCAGTTCATGCTGTCCTTGCCATTCGGACCAGGGTGGGCGGCCCCGGTCGTCTCCGGACGGCGTTCGCCGTCGGCTGCCTTGTGCGTCGGCTACGTGAGGGTCCGCTGAACGAGCTGCACGGCGTCCTTCGGACTCATCGCACCGGACATCACGCCGTAGAGGCTGTCGTACATGGCGTTGGCGGTCTCGGCCGAGACGACCAGGTCCGGCTGTGCCTTGGGGCTCGACAGGTCCTGCCGGGCGGCCTCCTCGAGCACGGCCCAGAACACGGAGGACTTGGCCTTGTCCACGATCGGCACGTAGGTGGTGACGGGCGGCTGCGCATTCTCGACCAGGATCTGCTGGCCCTCGTCGCTGTAGTAGAACTGGAGGAACTTCTTGACGGCCGCGTACTTCTTCGGGTCCTTCTTGACCTCGGCGCTGGCGACGAGCGGCGCCGAGGGGGCGTTCATCACCAGGTTCTGGTCGCCGACGCCGTCGGAGAAGGTGGGACCTGCCCAGAAGCCGACGTTCTTGCCGACGGGGCTCTCCTGGATCTTCGCGGCGTCCCACACCCCGGAGTCGAGGAAGGCGGCCTGTCCGGAGGTGAACGAGGCGACGGCCTGGGTGTAGGTCTGCGTCGTCATGTTCGGAGGAAAGGCGCCGGCCTTGGCCAGGTCTTCGATGTGCTCGTACAGGCGCAGGAAGTCGGGGTTGTCGTAGCTCTGCTTCTTGTCGAGGATCGCCTGGTACTTGTCCTCGTAGCCGAAGCGGTCGAGCATCGTGAGGAAGGCCCATACGCTGAACGAGGAGTTGTTCGCGCCCTGGGCGATCGGCACGACGCCCTTGGCCTTCAGCTTCTTCACCGCGGCGAGCAGGTCGTCGTGGGTCTTGGGGACGGCGATGCCGTGCTCGTCCAGGATGGCCTTGTTGTAGTAGAAGCCGGTGACCAGCGCCTGGTAGGGGACGCCGTACTGGACGTTCCCCTGCTTGAAGCCCGAGAGCATATGGGGGGCGAACTTGGCGTCCAGCTTCTTCTCGGCGAGGACCGGCTGCAGATCGAGCAGGTCGCCGTTCTTCGCCATGTTCTTCGCCAGCGCGTTGTAGACCCAGAAGACCTCGGGCAGGGTGTCGCTCTGCGCCGCGATCGTCATCTGCTGCTGGTGCTGCTCCATCGGCCGGCCGACGAGCTTGACCTTCATCGTCGGGTTCTTCGTGTTGAACGCCTGGACGAGTTCGTACGTCGCGGGGTCCTGCTGCTGGATGTTCGGGTTGTGCATCGCCAGGGTGATCGCCCCGTCGGCGGAGGCGCCACCGGAGTCCGAGCCGCATGCCGTCACCATCGCGGCCGTCAGGGCCGTCGCCGTGACACCGCTTGCGAGCCGACGTATCCGCGGGGAGCGAGATCTGTCGGTCTCGCGTGTCATCGTTGACATAGTGCTGCACCTTTCACTGACATCTTCTGAGGCGGGGTCTGCTGACTGCACCGAGATGAGCGGCCCGGATCGGCTGCTGGAGATGGCTTGGTGACGGCCGGCGCGGGGCTCTTGTGAGCGAGGCTCGCCGGGCGGGGCAAACGTTTCGATGAAAGATACTCGGCCGGATTCGCGTGTCAAGACTGTGTACCAACGGGATTTCCGTACTGCGGGGATACGGCTCACCGCACCGCGCGGGATGCCGTCGGGCGCTGATCAACGGCCCTCGCGCCCGTTGACGGCGCTGTCGAGGCATGCCATCTTTTGCGTAAACGTTTCGATTACGTAAGGCGGAGATGGGCGAGTGGCAACGATCGTCGACGTCGCGCAGATGGCGGGCGTCTCCACGTCCACCGTGTCTCACGTCCTCAACGCGACGCGCCCCGTCCGGGAGGACACCCGAGCGCGCGTCGAGGCGGCGATCCGGGCCACGGGATACCGGCGCGACAGCGTGGCCCGGGCCATGCGCCGGGCACGGACCGACTCGATCGGCCTCGTCGTGTCGGACGTGACCCAGCCCGCCTTCGCCGAAATGGTCCGGGGCGTCGAACACGAGGCGACTGCCGCCGGCCTCACGCTGCTGCTCGCGAACTCGGGCGAGGACCCCGCGCGCGAGCGCCGTGCGCTGGAGGTGCTGACCGAGCGCCGGGTGGACGGCCTGATCATCGCCCCGGTCGGCCGTTCACACCGCAAGGAGATGGCGGACATCCAGCAGCGGGGCACCCCTTTGGTCCTCATGGACCGGCTGGGGGGCCTGCGCGCCGACCAGGTGGGCGTCGAGAACACCGCCCCCATGCGCGACGTGGTCCTGCACCTCGTCGAGCACGGTCACCGGCGCATCGCGCTGGCGGCCGGCGACGCCTCGGTCCCGACCATCGCCGAGCGGCGGCAGGGCTACCTGGACGCCCTCGAGGAGGCGGGCATCGAGGCCGACGACTCGCTGATCCTCATGGGCAGCGGTCTCGCGCCCGACACCCGGCACAGCATGACCGGGCTCTTCCAGGAGCCGGACCGTCCGACGGCCGTGGTGGCGGTGAGCACCGAATCCGCCGTCGGCGTGCTCCAGGCGGCACGGGCGCTGGATCTGCACACCCCGCGCGACTTCGCGTTCGCCGCCTTCGACGGCTTTCCGAACGCGGACCTGTTCCGGCCTCGGATCAGCACCATCACGCAGCCCGCGTACGAAATCGGCAGCACAGCCATGCAGCTCCTGCTCGGCCGCCTGGAGGACGACACCAACAGCTACCGCTCCGTCCGGCTGGCGCCCGAGATCACGTACCGGGAGTCGTGCGGCTGCCCGGACTGACCCGGCGCCACCGATCGGACGTCGCCTATCCGGAGCGCGCGTCCGGTGGCGGTACGGAGCGTCAGGCGGCGGGGGAGGCCAGTCCCCCGCCGCCTTGCAATCAGCGACTGACACATCACTGAAAGGCAGATGGTAATGCCCTCCCTCCGGTCACCCCTGCCCCTCTTGCTGATCCGGCGCATTGTGCCGATCCGACGCACCTCGGCGATCCGGCGCGCCGGACCTCGCCCCGCGGGCCCTTGCCGCCAGGCGGCACCAGATGACACGGGCCGTCTCCCTGCGCGGCGTCAGCAAGACCTACGCTCGCGCCGCCACTGCCGTCGACCGGTTCTCGCTCGACATCGCACCGGGAGAGTTCCTGGCCCTGCTCGGCCCCTCGGGCTGCGGCAAGTCCACCGTCCTGCGCATGATCGCGGGCCTGGAGGACATCACCGAGGGCGAGCTGCTGCTGGACGGCGCGTACGCCAACGACGTGCCACCGCGCGAACGCGGCATGGCCATGGTGTTCCAGAACTTCGCGCTCTACCCGAACATGACGAACCGGCACAACATCGGTTTCCCCCTCAAGCTGCAGCATCCGCACGAGGACCACAGTGCGCGCATCGAGGCAACCGCCCGGATGCTCGGGATCGACGACACCCTGGACTCCTACCCGAATCAGTTGTCCGGCGGCGAGCGCCAGCGCGTCGCCATGGGCCGGGCCCTCTCCCGGCAGCCGTCCGTCTTCCTGATGGACGAGCCGCTGTCCAACCTGGATGCCAAGCTCCGTAACCATCTGCGGGCCGAAATAGCCAAACTGACCGCGGATCTGGGCGTCACCACGATCTATGTGACACACGATCAGGCCGAGGCGATGTCGCTCGGCGACCGGGTCGCGGTGATGCGCGCCGGTGTGCTCCAGCAGGTGAGCACTCCGCGGGAGACCTATGCGCTGCCCGCGAACGTGTTCGTCGCCGCCTTCATCGGCACTCCTCGCATCAATCTGCTCCAGGCCGTCGTCCACGCGCCGCTGGGGGAACGGATGTGTGTCGAACTCGGCCGGCAGAGACTGCCGCTGGCCGAACCGCTCAGCAGCGACCACCAGTTGTTGCGCATCCAGCAAGGGCGGCCGGTCGTCGTCGGACTGCGCCCCGAGGCCGCCCGCATCGCCCCGCCCAGCCACGCCCGGCCCGGCGAGGTCCCGCTGACCGGCGTCGTCGAGCACACGGAGTACCAGGGCCACGAGGCCCTGGTGCATCTGAACACGGGCTCGCGCCGTGCGGTGGTGCCCGATCTGGAATCGGCGCGGCCCGGTCCCGGCCGTCGGGGCCGTACGCCCGGCCGTCTCGGACGGATCAAGGAGCGAGCCCGGGCGCACGCAAAGCCCCAGGCGTCCGCGCCGGACGGGTCGAAGGACCGGGCGCCGGGCGCGCACGCCCCGGATCGGGGCACGATCACGGCCGGCGACCTGGTGCTGCGTACGGGACCGGACGTACGGCTGCGGGCAGGCGCCCAGGTGCCGCTGCTCGTGGACCTCGGGCAGCTGTACGTCTTCGACCGCCGCGGCCGCCGCATCTGCCCCGCTCCGACCGAGACTCCGGGCCTGTACGAGTAGGACGCGACGCGGTGCGTTCCCGGCGCCCCTCCTGTGCCCGGAGGGGCGCGGCACCCCGGTGCCGGGGGCCACGGGGATGGTCCCTGCGCCGGGCGCTGGGTGCGCGGGGACACCTCCCACGCAGGAGGCCGCGGGGGAGTACAAGGCACGCGTTGCCCCCGGCGCTTGAGGCACAGGGGCCCGGGGCCTGCGTGCAGCCCCGAGCCCGTGGAAGGGCTCACCCCGAGTGAAGCGACCACCGGCAGCAACGACCAACGGCCCCTGCCCTGGTGAGCCGCGACGCCGTAAGCGTCCACGGCGAACAAGGGAGTTGAGGCATCCGACGCCTTGACACCCGTCGCGGCACGCGACAACAATCGGCGCAAACGTTTCGCGCAAACGTTTCGATTAAGGGAGGTGACGTGGCGACCATCGTCGATGTGGCGCAGTTCGCCGGGGTGTCCATCTCGACCGTCTCGCACGTCGTGAACGGCACCCGGCCGGTGGCGGAACGGACCCGCAGGCGGGTGCTGAAGGCCATCGAGCAGACCGGCTACCGCCAGGACACGCTCGCCCGGTCGCTGCGCCGCGCACGCAGCGACTCCATCGGACTCGTCGTCTCCGACGCCGGCCAGCCCACGTTCGCCGACATGGTCCGGGGCGTCGAGCACGAGGCGGCCCAGGCGGGATACACGCTGCTCCTCGCGCACTCGGGGGAGGATCCCGCCCAGGAGACCCGATCGGTCCAGGCACTGGCGGCCCGCCGGGTGGACGGCCTCATCGTCGCCCCGGCCGCACAGTCGACGGGCAGGGAGACCGAGGCCGTGCGCCGCAGCGGGACGCCAGTGGTGATCCTCGACCGGATCGGCGAGCCCGGGACCGGCGACCAGGTCGGCGTGGACAACACCACGCCGATGCGCGAACTCGTGGAGCACCTGCTCGGGCACGGCCACCGCGGCATCGCCCTGGCCGCCGGAGATCTCGCGGTCTCCACCATGGCCGAGCGCCACCGCGGCTATACGCAGGCGCTTCGGGCAGCAGGCATCGAGCCGGACCCCGAGTGGGTGATCACCGGGTCGGGACTGGCGGGGGAAACCCGCCTTTCGGCCCTGCGCATGCTCGGCGGCGAAGGGAGGCCGGAAGCAGTGGCCTGCGCCAGTACCGAAACAGCGGTCGGAGTCATGGAGGCCGCCGCGGAGATCGGCCTGCGCATCCCGAGCGACCTCAAGCTCGCGGTGTTCGACGGCTTCCCGCAGTCCGACCTCTTCGAACCCCGTATCACCACTGTTGTGCAGCCGGCCTTCGACGTGGGAGTCGCCGCGATGACCCTGCTGCTGCGACGGGTGAACGGCGACACCAGCGACGCGAGCGAGACGATCCGCCTCACGCCGCGTGTCATCTACCGCACCTCGTGCGGCTGCACCACTGGATAGCGCACCACTGGATAACCCCTCAGCGGGCGGTGGCGGAGGCCAGTCCACACCGTCCGAACGATCCGACATCAGCGACTGACACCACGAAAGGCATTCCCCCCATGTCTACTCCCCTTGGCGATCTGACCCGCCGGAAGGCGGCGCGCAGCGCCCGTACGTCGAGCTGGGACCAGCGCGGCCGCAACCAGGACTACTGGACGACCCCCGCGCACTCCAGCCGGGTCCTCGCCGACCTGGAAGGCCCGGGCCAGATCACGCACATCTGGATGACGCAGTTCTGCCGGAAGACACTCGGACCCGGTCTGATCGACCCGCTGGAGGCGGACACCGTCGCGCCGGTCATGGAGATCCACAACGCGCTCGGCGTCAACTGGGAGGAGCCGGACCCCGACTACTACCGCAAGGTCCTGATCCGCATCACCTGGGACGACGAGGAGGAGCCGGCCGTCCTCGTGCCGCTCGGCGACTTCTTCGGCGTGGGCCACTGCATGCCCAACAGCTACCAGTCGGCGCTCTTCACGGTCTCGGCCAAGCCCGAGGAGTCCCTGATCTTCGGCGGCAGCGCCGCGCTGAACTGCTGGGCGCCGATGCCGTTCAACAAGCGGGCCCGCATCGAGCTGGTCAACGAGAACGACCTGCCGATCCAGCAGTACTTCTACATCGACTACGAGCTGTTCCCCGAGGAACTGCCCGAGGACACCCTCTACTTCCACGCCCGCTGGAACCGCAGCAACCCGTGCAACGGCTGGGCCCCGGACATCCAGACCAACAGCCCCGAGGTGAACATCGTCGATGTCACCGGCGAGGACAACTACGTCATCCTCGACACCGAGGGCACCGGCCACTACGTCGGCTGCAACCTCTCCGTCCACCACCGGCAGGGCAGTTGGTGGGGCGAGGGCAACGACATGATCTGGATCGACGACGACTTCCTGCCCGACGGCTCCACCGTCTGGCCGCCTTCCCTGCACGGCACCGGCACCGAGGACTACTTCAACCACGCCTGGGGCATGCAGAAGAACGCCTATCTCTACCACGGAGCGATCCTCCACGAGGCCGACGTCCCGGGCTACTCCGTCAACTACCGTTTCCATGTGACCGATCCGGTCCGCTTCGAGGAACGCATCAAGGTCTCCATCGAGCACGGCCACGGCAACCATCTGAGCGACGACTGGGCCTCGACCGCCTACTGGTACCAGACGCTCCCCTCGCCGAAGGCGTCCATACCGCCGCTCGAGCAGCGCCTGCCGGTACGCCCCGCCGGCCTGCCCATGCCCACCCCGGCGCCCCGCGCCGGCGCCGTCGCCGAGGAGATCGCCCAGATGCGTGAACGCTACCGGGCCCGTTTCGAACGGCACATGGAGCACCTCGCCGAGCGCACCCGCCTGCGCGGGGAGCGTTCGCTGCAGGAGTCCGAGGCCAACACCAAGCAGGCCGCGGACGTGCGGCACCGCTACGACGAGCGCACCCGTGGCTGACCCCGTGGACGCCGTCGAACGGCCCCCTGCCGTGTCCGCTCCGCCGGGGGACCCGCACTTTCCCGCGCTGCACCTGCGCCCGCCGCACAACTGGCTGAACGACCCCAACGGGCTGGTCTTCCACGACGGCCACTACCACGTCTTCTTCCAGTACAACCCGGGGAGCGCCCGCCACGCCGACATGCACTGGGGGCACTTCCGCAGTGCCGACCTCCTCACCTGGGAGCTGCTGCCCATCGCCCTGGCCCCCACCTCCGACGGGGAGGATGCCGGGGGAGTCTGGTCCGGCAATGCCGTCGAGGCGGACGGCGAGCTCGTCGCCTTCTACTCGGCCCGGCACCCCGACCGCTGGTACCAGCCGGTCGCCCGGGCGGTGTCCCGGGACGGCGGTCTGACCTTCACCAAGCACGAGCGGCTGCTCGTCGCCGAACCGCCCGCCGGGACCAGCATGTTCCGCGACCCCTTTGTGTGGCGGGACGGCGAGCGCTGGCGCATGGTCGTCGGCGCCGCCCTGGAGGACGGTCGCGGGGCGGCCGTGCAGTACTCCTCGACCGACCTGGTCGAGTGGGAGGACCAGGGCGTCTTCCTGGCCCGGGCGCCCGAGCCGCTGCCCGGCGGTGGCAACACCGAGGAGGGCTGGGAGTGCGCCCAGTACGCGTACTTCCCCGACGGCCGCGGGGTGGTGCTGGTCAGTGCCTGGGACCCGGACGAAGGGGCGCTGTGCACGGCGGCCTGGCCGGGTCACGAGGAGAACGGGGCGTTCGTCGCCGGCTCTCCCCGCCGTCTCGACCACGGACCGGACTTCTACGCGCCGGCGCTGCTGCCCGCCCCCGACGGCCGCTGGCTGATGTGGGCCTGGATCTGGGAGGCACGGGACGAGGAACGGGTCGGCGCCCCCAGCGCGTGGACGGACGAGGTGGGCTGGGCCGGGATGCTGTCCCTGCCGCGTGAGGTGACCCTCGGCGACGACGGGGAAATCCTGCAGCGTCCCGCCCGGGAGGTCGACCGGCTGCGCCGGGACTGCCGTTTCGCCGCGACGGGTGAGGCGCGCGCCGATCGGCCTGCCGACCTGGGCGGGATCGGTCCCGCCTGCGACATCGTCGCCCGCCTCGGAGCCGCAGGAGGACTGCGGCTGATCACCGACGCGGCCGGCGGCGAGTACCTGGACATCGTCCGCGACCCGGACACCGGCGAGGTGGTCGTCGACCGGTCCCATGCCTCGCTCGAACCGCGTGCCAAGGGCGGCAGTTGGCGCCTGCCCGCGCAGCCGGGGCCGGTGGACCTCCGTGTCGTCCTCGACCACTCCGTCGTCGAGGTGTTCACGGCCGACGGACAGGCGCTCAGCCTCCGCTTCTACCCCGTCGGCGGCACCCCGTGGCGCCTGCAGGCGACGGCCACGGGCACGGGTCCGGCCCACTACGCCGTCGAGGCATGGGACCTCGCCGGCGTGCAGATCCACGACAAGCGGCCGGAGGGCGACAGGCGGCCGGAATCGGAGCGGGCGTCATGACCGCCGTCGTCATCGGCGAGTCGCTGGTCGATCTCGTGTGGCGCAGCGGGGGCACAACGATCACCCCCATCCCGGGCGGCAGTCCCGCCAATGTCGCGGTCGGCCTGCACCGCCTGGAGCGTCCCGTCCGCCTCACCTCCTGCTGGGGCGACGATCCGCCCGGCGTGCTGGTGCGTGACTACCTGTACGCCACCGGTGTGCCCATCGACCGTACGGAATCCGCCTCGGGCCGCACCACCCTGGCCCTGGCCTGCGTCGACGACGCCACCGGTGCCGCCACGTACGACTTCCTGGCCACCTGGGATCCGCTGCTGCCGGAGTTGCCGTCCGATGCCACGCTCCTCCACACCGGTTCACTGGCCATCGTGGTGGAGCCGGGTGCCGGCCGCGTCGTGCGGGCCTGTCGCGCGATCCGGTCCCGGCCCGGCGGAGCAGTCGCCGTGGATCTGAACGTACGTCCCGGTGTCCAGCCGGACCGGGCCGCCTACCGGCGTGCGGTCGAGCGGATCGTGGCGACCGCCGATGTGGTCAAGGCGAGCGACGAGGATCTGGCCTGGCTGTATCCGGACCGGCAGCCGGTCGACGCCGCCCGTGACCTGCTCGGCATGGGCCCCCGCCTGGTGGTGACCACGATCGGCGCCGAGGGCGCCCGTGGTCTCCTCGCCGGCGCGGAGGTCACGGTGGCGGCGCCACCGGTGAAGGTCGTCGACACCATCGGCGCGGGCGACGCCTTCCAGGCGGCGCTGCTCGCGGGGCTGCTCCGGCCCAGGGAGGACGGCACCCACCGGGTGCACCTGCCCGAGGACCGGGACGCCCTGGGGCAGCTGCTGCGCCAGGCCGTGACCGCCGGCGCGCTCGCCTGCGCACAGGCCGGCGCCCAGCCGCCCACCCGGGCACAGCTGGACGCCGCCCTCGGCGTCGCTCCGTAGCACCGGCAGCGTGCGGACCTTCCGTACGGCAGGCCGTCCTCGGCGGACGGCCTGCCGTACGGGGTGAACCGCCCCTTGGAGGTCTTCGCGGACCGGGGCCGCGACACCGGTCCCCGGTCCGCCGAACACCCCTTGCCTTCCCACCACTTCACCGGGAGACGCATGCCCATGTCCGTTCCCTCCTTCTCCCTCGGAGACGACCTGCTCGGCCGGGCTGCCAAGCGCCGCCGGGCCCGCTCGGCGCGCGTGGCCAGCTGGGACCACACCGGCCTGAACGAGGACGCGTTCGTCGTCATGCCGGGCGAGACCGCGGTCCTGGCCGACCTCGAAGGTCCCGGGGCCATCACCCACCTCTGGTTCGTCCAGGGCTGCCGGCTCGTTCTCGGCCCCGGCCTGTTCGACGCCCGGCAGGCCGGCACCGCGATGGTCGAGTTCAACAACGCCCTCGGCTACAACTGGGAGGTCAACGACCCCGACTACTACCGCAAGGTCGTCATTCGCATGTACTGGGACGACCAGGAGCACCCCAGCGTCGTCGCACCGCTCGGCGACTTCTTCTGCGTCGGCAACTCCCTGCCGGCGAGCTTCCAGTCGCTGCCTTTCACCGTCTCCGTCAAGGAGGACTCCGAGCGCAGGTTCGGCGGTCCGGCCGCCTTCAACTGCTTCCTGCCCATGCCGTTCAACTCCCGGGCCCGTATCGAGGTCGAGAATCAGGGAGACGTGGCGTACATGCAGTACTTCTACGTCGACTACGAGCTCTACGCCGAGGACCTGCCCGAGGACACCCTCTACTTCCACGCCCAGTGGCGCCGCAACAACCCGTGCGACGGCTGGGGGCCGGACCTCCAGGTCAACAGCCTGGAGACCCAGGTCCCCAACCTGGACGGCAGGGACAACTACGTCATCCTCGAGACCGAAGGCGCCGGCAACTACATCGGCTGCAACCACACGGTCACCCACTTCACCGGGACATGGTGGGGCGAGGGCGACGACATGATCTGGATCGACGACGACTTCCTCGCCGACGGCAGCACCCGCTGGCCGCCCAGCATGCACGGCACGGGAGGGGAGGACTACTTCAGTCACGGCTGGGGGATGCAGAAGATCAATTACCCCTTCCACGGCACGATCGTCCACGAGGACGACGTCCCCGGCTACCAGATCAGCTACCGCTGGCACCTGGCCGACCCGCTCCGCTTCGAGGAGCGGATCAAGGTCACCATGGAGCACGGCCACGCCAACCATCTGTCGGACGACTGGGCCTCGACCGCGTACTGGTACCAGACCCTCCCCGGACCCCGCTTCGACGTCCCACCGGTCGGGCTGCGTCTCCCGCGCCGCCCGGACACCCCGTCGATGAAGGACCTCCCGGCCCCCGACCGTGGCCGTCTCGACGCTCTTCGCACGGCGATGTACGAGCAACGCGACGCCCGGATGGCCGACTTCGCGGCGCAGCGTCAGGAATGGCTCGAGCGCCGCGCCGAGGAGTCGCGGCAGCGGTCGGCGAGCAACGCGGAGTACGCACGCGAGGTACGGCGCCGGTTCCTCAGCCGAGCGGGGTCAGGAACGTGAGCACGGACTCCTTCTCGTTGATCAACGGCTGGAGCTCCGTGTTGAAGGGCTTGCCGTAGGGCGCTGCCAGATGGGCCCGGAAAGCGGCCTCGTCCTCGTACACCTCGAAGATCCAGTACGCCAGGGGATCGGCTTCCTTGGTGTACACCTCGAACGCCAGGTTCCCGGGCTCCTCACGGACGCGAACGGCGTAGTCCTTGACCAGCTCGGCGACGCGTTCCTCGTTTCCGGGGCGCACGGTGAACTCGGCCAGCAGCGTCTTCTTCATGCCCTGTTTCCTGTCTCTCGCCGGCGACACCGGCATGGCGGGACGGTGCGGGGCGGGGGGCCGGTTCCGGCACTCCGCCCCGCACCGTCGACGTACCCGCTGGGGCCGGTCGGCTTCCTTGGCCGCATCGACTCAGTGCGCCGCTGCGGCTCTGCGGGATTCGCCCCCAGCCTGTGCCTCACCGGCGCGCCGCGGAACGAGCAGCCGTTCCACGAGGTGGCCGAAGATCAGTCCGAACCCGGCCCAGAGGGAGAGCTGGGTGGCGAGGGAGCCGAGGCGGAACTGCCAGAGGACAGCAGCCGGGAAGCCCTCCGGCGCCTCGTTGAACGACGGCAGGAAGGCGTAGGCGAGACCAATGGCGACGACGAATCCGGCCACGGCAGCGACGGTCGCGTTCCAGTTGCCCAGCCGGGGCGCCAGCCGCTTGCCGAGAATGACCGCGGCGACAGCGAGCAGCACGCTGAGCGCTATCAACAGGAAGTACAGGGCCGTGCGCCGGCCGATCGTGCCGGGATCCCCGACAGCCGGCGGATTGGCCGGGTACTTCAGAAAGGGGACGACGCAGACGGTCAGCGCCGCGCCCAGCGAGATCAAGCCCGCGGTTGCACGCGGGCCGATGCGGCCGATGCGACCGAGCGCGACGCAGAACGCCAGGGCGGCGATACCGCCCAGGGCGACGCCGGCCAGCAGGATGCCGGTGGCGAGTCCGGCCGTGGACTGCACGGCACGGCTGACGAGTTCCTCCTCGCCATGGCCGTGGCTGCCCTGTTCCTCGAAGGCGATGGCCGCGTCCACGGGAGACTCGCCGAGCAGATAGGCGACGGCGAAGGCGAGCACGCCGGCGAGGAGACCGGCGAGCATGCCGCGTACGAGCAGGGCTCTGACGGGTACGGAGTTCATGAGTGGCTACCTCTGACTTCGGCGGTTGTCAGTGGCAGGGGAAGCCGAGCAGATGACGGCCGTCGTGGACCCACTCGTGGACGCTCTCGCCGGAGAGGAGTGCGACGGCGCCCTGTTCCGCGCCGACGAAGTACAGGACGACGAGCATGAGGACGCCGGCGAACAGCGCCCAAGGGGCGATCGCCTTCAGCGAGATGGGGGTGATGGCCGGTGCGGCGGGGGTGGCCGGCGCGGGGGCAGCGGAGAGTGCCATGGCAGAACCTCCTGGGGAACACGCGTCCCGATCGTTGGTGCCTTGGACGACGGTGGCGGGTCTGACTCGCCTGTCCCGATCTCGTACGCGAGGACAGGCTTCACAGTGGCGCGACCGTGCCGGATTCTCACCGGACTTCCGTCACACCGTCGTCATGTCCACGTGAAAGTACCGCGTCGCGACCTGCGGCGCCACGGCGCGCGGGCCCGTACTCGTGTGCCCTTAGTCTCTATGCGACACGGAAGGGGAGGGGGAGAGATGCCGGTACGCGTGATGCTGGTGGCACCCGCCGTCAATGAGGGTTTGCGCCAAGCGCGTTTCGGTGGGGACAGTCCCCTGGACGAGGTCGGGCAGCAGCAGGCGCGCGCGGCTGCAGCCGGGCTTCCCCCGTCGACCACGCAGACGTCTTCCCCCTCGCTCCGCTGTCGTCAGACCGCCACCGTGCTCGGTCTGGACGCCCGGTCCCTGACGGAGTTGGACGATCTGGACATGGGGCGCTGGCACGGGAGGTCGCTGGAAGAAGTGACCGAGTCGGAGCCGCGGGCAGTTGCCACCTGGCTCTCGGACCCCGATGCGGCGCCTCACGGGGGTGAGTCGTTGACCGGGCTCGTCGGTCGCGTCGGCGCCTGGCTGAACGACCGTGCCGACGGCACGGAAAGGGTGCTGGCCGTGGTGGAACCGGCGGTGATCCGCGCGGCCCTCGTCCACGCACTGGGCCTTCCGCCGCAGGTGTTCTGGCGGCTCGATGTACGGCCGCTGTCACTGACCGAGATCACCGGCCGGGCCGGGCGCTGGAACCTGCACTGCGGAAGGCCGTTGGCTCCGGTCGCAGCGACCACCGGGCCGTGAGGATTTCGCTGCGGACGCGCCCAGGGCTACCTCACGGAGACCGCAGTGTTCCGGGTGCGCTCGTTGTGCCGCTGCTCCTCCTGCTTGCGCCACCCGTACCGGGTCAGGCCCTTCGGCTTGAACACCGAGAGGATCACGATGAGGAGCAGGACCACCAGCCCGCCGACGGAATGGGGCAGCGTGCCCGGCAGCTCGCGGGGGTCGGCGGTGCTTGCCGCTGTCTCTGCCAGGTGGCTCACGGTCCGTGTCTCGATCAGCAGGACGGTGGCGGCGAAGACGGTGAGGAGGAGTTTGACCAGCACCCAGTAGTGCCGGAGCAAGCCCCATGGGGTGCCCAGGGCGTTGACGATGCCGATGAGGACCGACGCGAGGGCGAGGGGGACGATGGCGTACAGCACCGTCACTTCCATCGCGGCATAGGCGCCACGCACCGTCGACGCGTCCTGCCCGGTCACCGCCGTGACGTCGAGAGCGAGGTAGGCGAAGACGGCACCGAGCCAGCCGACCGAGGTGGTGACGTGGGCGGTGAGGACCGCCTTGCGGAGGCGCGGCGGCATGGCCATCAGCGGTGTGCCTCCGGTGCGTACGCGGCCGGGTGGCCGCCGGACGTCTGGATCACGGTGACGCCGGTCGACGGTGTCTCTCCGATGCCCGTGTGCCGGCCGGGGCCGTGGTCGCCGCCGAGGCCGGTGAGCTTCACGACCACGGCCAGCAGGATCAGGACGCCGACGACGACGGCGGACACCTTCGCCCAGCGTGGCGCCTTGGGTGGGCCGCTGTGGGGGGACGGGGACGGGTCGGCCATGAGATGTCCTCCACGGGTGCCGGATCTTCGAGCACCGGGCAGTTTACGAGACACTCTGTCTCTATCACGTCAACATGTCACGACAGCGTCGACCCGTACAATGCAGGGGTGCCCAAGCTGTGGAACGAGACGATCGCGACGCACCGCCACGCGGTACGTGAAGCGATCCTGGAAACTACCTGGGAGCTGGTGGCCGAGCGCGGTCTGATGTCGGTGACGATGACGCAGATCGCCGAGAAGGCCGGGATCGGGCGCGCGACGCTGTACAAGTACTTCCCGGACGTCGAATCGATCCTGGCGTCCCACCACGAACGCCACGTCGCCGCCCACCTGGAACAGCTTGCCGAACTCAGGGACGGGCCCGGCGACCCCGGCGAGCGGCTCGAAGCGGTGCTCGGGCGCTATGCGCTCATCTCCCACCACCGCGGGCGGCACGGCACCGAGGAGCTCTCGGCGCTCCTGCACCGCGGCGAGCACGTCACCCGTGCGCAGCAGCAGCTCGTCGACGTTTTCCGCGATGTGCTGGCCGAGGCCGTGGCGAGCGGTGACCTCCGGGACGACGTCGCACCCGACGAGCTCGCGCGCTACTGCCTCCATGCCCTGACCGCAGCCGGTTCCCTGCCCTCCGAAGCTGCGGTCCGCCGACTCGTCGCGGTCACTCTGGCCGGGCTTCGCCCCGCGCGTTGAACCATCGGTCTGTGTGATGTCCGGGACGGTGCTGTCGGCGACGGTGAAGGGGCCCGATTACGATGCGGGGCATGAGTCAGCAGGCGTGGCGCGTGAACCGGCCCAGTGGGGTCCGGGCGTACGTGCTGCTCGTGCTGGCTGTGCTGGCCGGTGTGGTGGCCATGCACGGACTGGGGCCCACCGTCCCGTCGGCGCCCTCCCATGCCGCCCACAGCGCGCACCCGACCGCCATGGCCGGGGTCCTGGAGCACGCCGGCGCTTCAGGCTGTGCTGAGTGCCTTCACGTCGATCACGGCAACGGCGATGCGGGCGGACACGCGGAGCATGCCGACGCCACGTGTGCGGCCGGCGGCACGGCCGGAGCGCCCGCGCTTCCTGCCCTGGCTCTGTCCGGCTCCGCCATGTGCCCGACCTCGGACATGGCCACAGCCGTTCCCGCGGCGACGCTGGGCGGTCGCGCTCCGCCTTCGCTGAGCGAACTGCAACTCCTGCGCATATAGGCCGTCTTGGCGTGCCCGGTCACCGTGACCGGCGCGTCTTCGACAGCCATGCCTGATCCCGTGAAGACACAGGAGTCGCACCACCATGACCGCACACCGTTCCATGATCCGCCGTGCCGCCGCTGTGGCGGCCGCAGGAGCAGCCGCCGTCGTACTCGCCGCCTGCGGCGGGGGAGGCGACATCTCGTCCGGCCACGGCGGCCACGACAAGTCCCCGACGCCGACCGCGTCGGCCTCCGCCCGCCAGGGGGACCACAACGCGGCGGACGTCGCCTTCGCGAAGGGGATGATCCCTCACCACCGGCAAGCGATCGAGATGGCCGACCTGGCGGAGTCCCGCGCAGGGTCCGCGGAGGTCAAGGCGCTGGCCGCAGAGATCAAGAAGGCGCAGGACCCGGAGATCAGGACGCTGTCCGGGTGGCTCACGTCCTGGGGTGAGGAAGTCCCCGAGGAGGGCGAGGGCGGCGAGCACGCCGGGCACTCCATGTCCGGGATGATGACCGCCGAGGAGATGACCGAGCTGGAGAAGGCGTCCGGCGAGGCCTTCGACACCGCATTCCTCGAGATGATGGTCAAGCACCACGAGGGTGCCGTCGAGATGGCCAGGACGGAACAGTCCGACGGCTCGTACCGGCCCGCCAAGGACATGGCCGGCGACATCATCACGTCCCAGAGTGCCGAGATCACGCGCATGAACGAGCTGCTCGGCAAGAACTGACCGCCGGAGCGTCACCGAGCGGGGACGGCCCACCCGTCCCCGCTGCCTCCAGGCCAAGCGCCCCCGGTTCGGTCCATGGATTTCCAGGAGACCAGGCCGGATAACCTGGAGCAATGCTCTCCGAAGTCACAGCGACCCGCTACGTCACGCCCTTGCGTGAGGGCGGTTCGCTCCCCGGGATCGTCGAGGCCGACGATCTCGGCACCTACGTCATGAAGTTCACGGGCGCGGGGCAGGGCCGCAAGACCCTGGTCGCCGAGGTCGTCTGCGGGCAGCTCGGGCGGCGCCTGGGGCTGCGCGTCCCCGACCTCGTCGCCATCCAGCTCGACCCCGTCATCGGACTCTCCGAGCCCGACCAGGAGGTGCAGGAGCTGCTCAAGGCCAGCGGCGGCCTCAACCTCGGCATGGACTACCTGCCCGGGTCGCTCGGCTTCGACCCGCTCGCCTACGAGGTCGACGCGCGGGAGGCGGGCAGGATCGTCTGGTTCGACGCCCTGATCAACAACGTCGACCGCTCCTGGCGCAACCCCAACATGCTCGTCTGGCACGGGGATCTGTGGCTCATCGACCACGGCGCCACCATGATCTGGCACCACAACTGGCCGGGCGCCGCCGCCTCCGCCGACAAGCCGTACGACGCCTCCGACCACGCGCTGGCGCGCTTCGGTCCCGACATCGCCGCGGCCGCCGCCGAGCTCGCGCCCCGCGTCACCGAGGAGCTGCTGACCGAGGTCGCGGCCGACGTGCCCGACGAGTGGCTGGTCGACGAGCCCGGCTTCGACTCCACGGACGCCCTGCGCCGCGCCTACGTCGAGGCGCTGCTGCCGCGTGCGGCGAGCATCCACGAGCGCATCACCCTGGACGCCCCCGCGAAGCCCAGGCAGCCGCAGCCGCCCGGCTGGCTGACCGAGCACCTGACGGAGTGGCCGCACCCGGCCAAGAAGAGCAAGGACGCCGACCGGTGAGCGAGAGGGACGTATTCGAGTACGCGCTGCTGCGCGTGGTGCCCCGGGTCGAGCGCGGGGAG
Organism: Streptomyces sp. NPDC002867; assembly: GCF_053591895.1. NCBI lineage: Bacteria > Bacillati > Actinomycetota > Actinomycetes > Kitasatosporales > Streptomycetaceae > Streptomyces > Streptomyces sp. NPDC002867. The sequence continues at coordinate 59,230 of NZ_JBSFUR010000009.1, forward strand.
TGCTTCAACGCGGGTGTCGTCGTGTACTGCCGGGCGAGGACCTTCGTGGCCGCCCGCACCCACCTGGACGTGGCCAAGCTGAAGGCCCTCGACCCCGACGCGGACGTCACCGGCGTGCGCGCCGCGCTGCACGCCGTCGAGGGTGTCTGCCGGGGCGGGGAGGACGCGGGACAGGCGGGGCGCGACGACGCCGGGCGGCGCTTCCGCTGGCTGATCGCCCCCCGGTCCACCGTCGTCCAGCCGGGCCCCGTGCACACCGGTCTGACGCTCGACCCCGAGGCGGAGGTGGAGCGGCTGCTGGACCTGCTGGTGCGCTGAGAACCCGTCCGAGCCGGTGTGATGTCCGACGCCGCGCCCTGGTGCCGTTGACACCGGGTGCCAGGGCTTCTAGCGTCCTTTCTGCCGAGGTACTAAGCGGTCGCTCAGCGCATGAGCCGGGAGCGGCCGCCCCGGGGACCCGGCTTAGGCATTTGACGGGCTTCAAGGGCGAGGAGAACCAGAATGTCCACCACCGAGCAGCGCGTGGCTGTCGTGACCGGAGCCGCGCGCGGCATTGGCGCCGCCACCGCCGTCAGGCTGGCGGCCGAGGGCCGCGCCGTGGCCGTACTCGACCTCGACGAGGCCGCGTGCAAGGACACGGTCGAGAAGATCACCGCGGCCGGCGGCAAGGCCGTCGCCATCGGCTGCGACGTCTCCGACGCCGCCCAGGTGGAGGCCGCCGTCGCCCGCGTCGCCGAGGAGCTCGGTGCGCCCACGATCCTGGTCAACAACGCCGGCGTGCTCCGCGACAACCTGCTGTTCAAGATGAGCGAGTCCGACTGGGACACGGTGATGAACGTGCACCTCAAGGGCGCGTTCCTGATGGCCAAGGCGTGCCAGAAGCACATGGTGGACGCCGGCTTCGGCCGTATCGTCTCGCTCTCGTCGTCCTCCGCCCTGGGCAACCGGGGCCAGGCCAACTACTCCGCCGTCAAGGCGGGTCTGCAGGGCTTCACCAAGACCCTGGCCAAGGAGCTCGGCAAGTTCGGCATCACGGCCAACTCCGTCGCGCCGGGCTTCATCGTCACCGAGATGACCGCCCAGACCGCGGCCCGGATGGGCATGGGCTTCGAGGAGTTCCAGGCCGCGGCGGCGAGCCAGATCCCCGTCCAGCGGGTCGGCCGCCCCGAGGACATCGCGAATGCGATCGCCTTCTTCACGGGCGACGACGCCGGCTTCGTCTCCGGCCAGGTCATGTACGTGGCCGGCGGCCCGCTCAACTGATACGGGGGACGACGGACATGGCAGAGGTACACGGAGCAGGGGAGCGGCACGTGCCGGACAGCGGAAGGGTCGCACTGGTCACCGGTGGGAGCCGGGGCATCGGATACGGCATCGCCGAGGCGTTCGTCGCCCGCGGCGACCGGGTGTGCATCACCGGGCGCGGTGAGGAGGCGCTCAAGGAGGCCGTCGAGCGGCTCGGAGCCGACCGGGTCATCGCGGTGGCGGGCAAGGCCCACGACGAGGCGCACCAGGCGGCCGCGGTCGAACGCACCATGGAGGCGTTCGGCCGGGTGGACTTCCTGGTGAACAACGCGGGTACGAATCCGGTCTACGGTCCCATCGCCGATCTCGACCTGAACGTGGCGCGCAAGGTCTACGAGACCAATGTGATCTCGGCGCTCGGCTTCGCCCAGCAGACCTGGAAGGCCTGGCAGAAGGAGAACGGCGGTGCGATCGTGAACATCGCCTCCATCGCCGGCGTCTCCGCGTCCCCGTTCATCGGCGCCTACGGCATGAGCAAGGCGGCCATGGTCAACCTGACCCTCCAGCTGGCGCACGAGTTCGCGCCGGTCGTACGGGTCAACGCGATCGCCCCCGCGGTGATCAAGACCAAGTTCGCCGAGGCCCTGTACGAGGGCCGCGAGGCCGAGGCGGCCGCCGCGTACCCCATGCGCAGGCTCGGGGCGCCCGAGGACATCGGCGGCGCGGCCGCGTTCCTCACCTCCGACCAGGCGGGTTGGATCACGGGACAGACACTCGTCGTGGACGGCGGTATGTTCCTCAACGCAGGTGTGCACTGACGCCCACCGGACCAGCCTGAGCGGTTTTGTGCCGCAATGATCCAAGTGCCCCGCCGGACCACCAGGTTGCTCCGGTGGGGCGCTGCGGTATGGTCTGCCGACCCATGGCTGAACGAGGAGCGTGCACGTGTTCTACCGGACCTGTCTGCAGGCCGCTGCAGCCCTAGCGTCCATATCTCTGCTGGCGGGATGCGGCCTTTTCTCCGACGAGGACTCCGGCGGTGAGCGGAAGATAGCGGTCGGCACGACGAGTGAGCCCAGCACACTCGACCCGGCCGCGGCCTGGGACGGCTCGTGGGAGCTGTACCGGAACGTCTTCCAGACCCTGGTCAGCTTCCCGACGGGCTCCACGACCCCGCAGCCGGACGCGGCGGAGGGCTGCCGCTTCACCGACGCCGCCAACAAGGTCCTCGAGTGCAAGCTCCGCTCCGGACTGTCCTTCACCAACGGTGAGAAGCTGGACGCGGCGGCGGTCAAGCACTCCATCGACCGGATCAGGACGATCGACGCACAGGGCGGTCCCGTCGGACTGCTCGGGTCCCTCGACAGGATCGAGGCGACCGACGACCGCACGGTGACCTTCCGGCTCAAGACGTCGGACGCCACGTTCCCGTTCATCCTCGCCACCCCGGCCATGTCGATCGTCCCGCCCTCGGAGTACCCCGCCGACAAGCTCCGTGAGGACGGGAAGCTGACCGGCTCCGGCCCGTACGCCCTGGACTCCTACGCCAAGGGCGAGCACGCCGAGCTGAGCCGGTTCAGCAAGTACAAGGGCTTCGCCAAGATCCAGAACGACGCCGTCACGATCCGGTACTACCAGGACTCGGACGTGATGATCCAGGCGCTCAAGGACCGGGAGATCGACGCGATCAACCGTGGCCTGACCGCCGAGGAGGTCGTCGAGCTCCAGGAGAAGAAGCCGGAGAACGACCACCTCCAGCTTGTCGAGACCGTCGGCGCCGACATCCGCTACCTGGTCTTCAACCCGAAGGACCCCTACGCGGGCAAGCTCGCCGTACGCCAGGCGATCGCCCAGGTCATCGACCGCGGGGCGCTGGTCGAGAAGGTCTACCACGGTACGGCCGAGCCGCTGTACTCGATGGTCCCCAAGGGCATCGCCGGCCACACCACCGGGTTCTTCGACCGCTTCGGCGAGCCCAATGTGACCAAGGCCAGGGAGACCCTGGAGGAGGCCGGGATCACCGAGCCGGTGCCGCTGACCTTCTGGTACACCACGGACCGCTACGGCTCGTCCACCGCGCCCGAGTTCGCCGAGCTCAAGCGGCAGCTCGACGAGACGGGCCTGTTCAAGATCACGGTCCAGGGCAAGCCCTGGACGGAGTTCCAGGCGGGCTACCAGGCCGGCGAGTACCCGGTCTTCGGCCGAGGCTGGTTCCCCGACTTCCCGGACCCCGACAACTTCATCGCTCCCTTCGTCGGCCCCAAGAACGTGCTCGGTACCCCGTACAACAGCCCCGAGATCACCGAAGAGCTGCTGCCCCAGTCCCGGCGCGAGAGCGACCGCGGGGCGGTCACCAGCCAGTTCGAGCGGGCCCAGGAGATCCTGGTCCAGGACGTGCGGCTGCTCCCCCTCTGGCAGGGCAAGCTGTACGTGGCGGCGAACGAGGAGATCGGCGGCGGCGAGCGTGCCCTCGACCCGCAGACCGTCATGCAGATGTGGGAGCTGTACCGCAAGAAGAGCTGGTAAGCGGATTGTCAGTGGCGGCAGGTAGGTTCTGGGATCTCGGCTCCGAGATCTCGGAACCGCCTGCTGTCTACCGGAGGTTGTTGACGTGACCGACACCGACATGCTGCCCGAGTCCTGGCGCGGCGTCCTCGGCGAAGAGCTCCAGAAGCCGTACTTCAGGGAGCTCACCGAGTTCGTCGAGAAGGAGCGGGCGAACGGTCCGGTGTACCCGCCGCGCGACGAGGTGTTCGCCGCGCTGGAGGCCACGCCGTACGACCGGGTCAAGGTGCTCGTCCTCGGCCAGGACCCGTACCACGGCGAGGGCCAGGGCCACGGCCTGTGCTTCTCGGTCCGCCCGGGTGTGAAGACCCCGCCCTCCCTGCGGAACATCTACAAGGAGATGCAGGCCGAGCTCGGCCACCCCGTCCCGGACAACGGCTACCTGATGCCCTGGGCCGAGCAGGGCGTCCTCCTGCTCAACGCGGTGCTGACCGTCCGCGCCGGCGAGCCGAACTCCCACAAGGGCAAGGGCTGGGAGAAGGTCACCGACGCCGTGATCCGCGCCGTCGCCTCGCGGCCGGACCCGGCGGTCTTCGTCCTGTGGGGCGCCTACGCCCAGAAGAAGCTGCCGCTGATCGACGAGACGCGCCACGCGGTCGTCAAGGGCGCGCACCCCTCGCCGCTGTCGGCGAAGAAGTTCTTCGGCTCCCGACCCTTCACGCAGATCAACGAGGCGATCGCGGCACAGGGCCACGACCCGATCGACTGGCGGATCCCCGACCTCGGCTGACCGTTCACACTCCGGGCTGACGGGCTCGGGCGATGCGCCCGAGCCTGTGCCGGATTGCCGGGGACGGCGGCTAGCGTCGGTACGTCGCAAGCGAGCCAGCGAGCCGTTCGGACGTGGGAGAGCACCGTGGAGGACCAGCAGGAGACGTCAGGGGACGCCGTCATGACCCGGATCGGGCAGGCGGTCATGCTGCTCCACGGCGGCGACCGCGAGGAGGCGCGACTGCGGTTCGCCTCGATCTGGGCGGAGATCTCGGACGCCGACGACGTCCTGCACCGGTGCACCCTGGCCCACTACATGGCCGACGCCCAGGACGACCCGGCCGACGAACTGGCCTGGGACCTGCGCGCCCTGGCCGCGGCGGAGGGACCGAGCGAGGAGCGGACGACCTGGCACGAGCAGTCGCTCGCCGTGCGGGCCTTCTACCCCTCGCTGCACCTGAATCTCGCCGCCGACTACATCAAACTGCGCCACCCGGAGGCCGCGCGGGTCCACCTGGACCGGGCGCGCGCGGCGACGGATGCCTTGGCGGACGACGGGTACGGGAACGGCGTACGGGCCGCGATCGACCGCCTGGAGCGCGCGCTGGGCGCCGACTGAGGGTCAATCGCCGTATGCCTCACGGCAGATGCGGGCCTCGGGGCTGTCGCCGCGCCACCCGCCGTAGTTCTGGCCGAGATCGCAGACGTCGCCCCGGTCCACGGGGATCTCGGGCAGCGGCGGCAGCTTCGGCCGGGGCACGGCAGGAGCCTGCGGCGCGCGGCTGTGCGGACGGGGCGGCGGGGCCTGCGGGGGCGGTGCGGGCATGGCGGCCTTCTCGCGGCGAGGGGCCGGGGGCGATGTTGCTGCCTCGGTCCGCTTCGGCAGGGCGGCCTCCAGGGCGTCGCGGGCGGGTCCCTGGACGATCTGCGGTTCCACCACCTGGTCCGGCTGTCCGGCCGGAGGAGCGGTCGGTGCGGGAGCGCGCTGCGCCTCCACGGAGACGCAGCCGGTCGCGGCGCACGCCGCCACCCCGACCAGGACCATTGCTGTGATCGATGTTCGCTGCACCCGCGCAACTCTGCTGTGCGGAAGGGCGTTTGTCGGGGAGTACAGGCCGTAAGTGGCCCGCACGGGTGAAGCGGCTTTCAGCCGGACTGCCGGGAGTGGCTCATTCGCCGGTGGCGCCGTCGATGCGCTCGCGCAGCAGATCGGCATGGCCGTTGTGCCGGGCGTACTCCTCGATCATGTGCGTGATGATCCAGCGCAGGTTGTAGCTGCGTTCCCCGGACGTCCTGCCCGCGCTCAGGTTGTCGAGCCCCAGCCCTGCGGCCGCCTCGCGGGCGGCGGCCACCTCGGCACGCCAGTCGGCGAGCGTCCGCTCCCAGGTGACCTCCTCGGTGACACGGAAGTCCCCGTCCGGGTCCTCCTCGCTGTAGTAGAGGGCGCCGATGTCCTCGCCGGCCATGACCTGGCGGAACCACCAGCGCTCGACGTCCGCGAGGTGGCGTACGAGGCCCATCAGGGTCAGGGACGACGGCTCGGCCGATGCCGTCCTCAGCTGCTCGTCGCTCAGACCGGCGCACTTGGAGATCAGGGTTTCGCGGTGATAGTCCAACCAGCCCTCCAGCATGTCGCGTTCGGCTGCGGTGGTGGACGGTTCGGTGCGCTCGACTGTGGTCATGGCGGCCATCCTCGTGCAGGAGGGGCCTTCCCGGCCAAGGGTTATCCCCGTTTGCGGTCTCGGTTCTCCCCCTGGCTTCGCCGGGGGTACCCCCACCGGGGCGCTTTCAGCGTGTGTCGACGGTCGATCGTGCCCGACCCCTCGTTCCTCGGGGCCTCCGCGCTCCCCCAGCTACCGCTGGGAGGTGCCCCCACTCCCTTTCGACACCCGCGCGCCCCTTCGGCTCACTTGCCGGCGGCCGGGCCGAGCATGCCGCGCAGCAGCTCGTCGAAACCGGTGCGCAGTTCCTCCTCGCTGGGCACCGCCCGGTGGTACGAACCGGCCGCGCAGGAGAACATCAGGCCCTCGCACCAGGCGACCAGGGACAGCGCGTGCCGCTCCGGCTCGGGGGAGCCCGCGGCGGCCATCATCGCGTTCAGCGGTTCCCGGAAGCGGGCGCCGGCGTTGTCGTAGAACGCCCGAAGCTCCGGGCGGCGGACCGCCTCCAGGGCCAGCTCGTACCGGGCGACCAACAGCTCCCGGTGCCGGGTCAGGTAGTGGTGGAGTGCGCGCGCGAGCCCGTCGAGCAGCGCCTCGCGGCCGTCGTCGCCGGGGGCGGGCATCTCCTCCGGGGCGAGGACGGCCGCCTCGCGTTCGGCCAGCCGGCGCACCGCCGTCTCCAGCAGGGACTGCCGGGTGCGGGCGAGATTGGACGTGGAGCCCTGGGGGAGTCCCGCCGCCTCGTCGACCGCGCGGTGGGTCAGACCGCGCATCCCGCGCTCGAAGAGAAGGGCCAGCGCCGTGTCGCCGATGATCCCGGCGCGCGAGCCGGCGGCCGACGCGGGCGCTCCGGGGGAGCCGGTGCGGGCGGCGGTGCCCGAGGTGCGGGATGTGTGCGGGGTGCTGCGTGCGGCCATGGCGCCAACCTATCGCGCCGACTACAGCTGTAGTACCGTGTGTCTGTCACTACAGGTGTAGTCACCGTGTCGAGGAGCAGTCATGCCCGAAGCCCGTGCAACCGCCCGTGCCGTCGTCGTCGGCAGCGGCATCGGCGGACTCACCGCGGCCGTCGCCCTCAGTCGGCGGGGCTGGCACGTCACCGTCCTGGAGCGGGCCGCGTCCCTGGAGCCGGTCGGCGCCGGCATCGGACTCGCTCCCAACTCCCAGCGCGCCCTGGACGTCATCGGCCTCGGCGACGAGATCCGCGACCTCGCCGCCTGGCAGGGCGCCGGCGGCATGCGCAACCCCGCGGGCCGCTGGCTCGCCCGTACCGACGCGGCCGCCGCGGCCGAGCGGTTCGGCGGCCCCCTCGTCCTCGTCCACCGCGCCACGCTCGTCGACCGCCTCGCACGCCGCCTGCCCGAGGGGGCCGTACGCACCGGATGCCCCGGCGAACTGGCCGACCCCGGAGTCGCCGGCGGCCGACGCGCGCGTGTCACCACGCCCGACGGCGAGATCGAGGCCGACCTCGTGATCGGGGCCGACGGCATCCACTCCGCACTGCGCCGCAGCCTGTTCCCCCGACACCCGGGCCCCGCGTACTCCGGGTTCACCACCTGGCGCCTGGTCGTCCCCGCCCCCGACGCCCCGTTCGCGCCCCACGAGACCTGGGGGCCCGGCTCCCTGTGGGGCACCCAGCCCCTCAAGGACGGCCGGATCTACGCGTACGCCGCCGCCACCGCACCCGCCGGGGCCGCCGCGGGCGACCAGAAGGCCGAACTGCTGCGCCGCTTCGGCCAGTGGCACGACCCGATCCCGGCCGTCATCGCCGCCGCCGACCCCGCCGAGGTGCTGCGCAACGACGTGCACCACATCCTCGAACCGTTGCCCGCCTTCCACCGCGGCCGCACCGCCCTCGTCGGCGACGCCGCCCACGCCATGGCCCCCACCCTCGGCCAGGGCGGCAACCAGGCCATCGAGGACGCGATCGTCCTCGCCCACCACGCCCCGCCCGCCGGCGACCTCGGCACCGGCCTCGCCTCCTACAGCGCCGAGCGGCTGCCGCGCACCATGGCCGTCGTCCGCAAGTCCGCCCGCGTCGCCCGGCTCATGGCGCTGTCCGGCACGCCCGCCGTCGCCGTCCGCGAGACCCTGATGTCCGCGGTCTCCCGCCTCGGCCCCGGCCTCGTACTGCGCACCTTCGACGGCATCGCCGACTGGCGCCCGCCGCAGCGCACGTATGCTGCCGGAGCACAGGACGTGCACGAAGAACAGCCGGCGGCGCGCCGCTGACGCCGGTACGGCATCGAGGGAGACCCCTGTGAAGGTCGGCTGCATCGGGCTCGGTGACATCGCGCAGAAGGCGTATCTGCCGGTCCTCACCACCCTGCCCGGCGTCGAACTGCACCTGCAGACCCGCACGCCCGCCACGCTGATCCGCGTCGCCGACACCCACCACATCCCCGCCCGGCACCGCCACACCGACCTCGACACGCTCCTCGCCGAGGGCCTCGACGCCGCCTTCGTCCACGCGCCGACCTCGGCGCACGCCGAGATCGTCACACGGCTGCTCGAAGCGGGCGTGGCCACCTACGTCGACAAGCCGCTCTCCTACGAACTCGCCGAGTCCGAGCGGCTCGTCGCCCTCGCCGAGGAGCGCGGCACCGCCCTCGCCGTCGGCTTCAACCGCAGGTTCGCCCCCGGCTACGCGCAGTGCCTGGAGCACCCGCGCGAACTGATCCTCATGCAGAAGAACCGCGTCGGGCTCCCCGAGGACCCGCGCACCCTCGTCCTCGACGACTTCATCCATGTCGTGGACACCCTGCGGTTCCTGGCACCCGGGCCCGTCCAGCACACCGATGTGAGGGCCCGGATCGTCGACGGACTCATGCACCACGTGGTCCTCCAGCTGTCCGGCGACGGCTTCACCGCCATCGGCGTCATGAACCGGATGAGCGGCTCCACGGAGGAGATCCTGGAGGTCTCCGGCCAGGACTCCAAGCGCGAGGTCCGCAACCTGGCCGAGATCGTGGACCACAAGGGGCAGCCGAGCGTCAGGCGCCGCGGCGACTGGGTGCCGGTCGCCCGCCAGCGCGGCATCGAACAGGCCGTGCACGCCTTTCTCGACGCCGTCCGCGCCGGGAAGCACCTCAGCGCACAGGACGCGCTGCGGACCCACGAGCTGTGCGAACGGGTCGTACTGAGGGCCCTGGAGCAGGCCGCCGGATAGCCCGCGAGCCCTCGGCCGCCGCCAGCGCGGCCAGCACCGCGAGCGCTCCGTACACCGCCCAGTCGCCGAACCGGACGTACAGCGTCGTGCCCGTCGCCCGCGGCATCTCGTACACCGCCGCGCCGCTGGTCTCCGTGGAGAGCGGGCCGCCGACCGGCTGCCCGTGCGCACCGAACACGGCACCCACACCGGTGAGCGTCGCGTGCACCATCGGGCGGCCGGTCTCGGCCGCCCGCAGCGCCGCCAGCGACGCGTGCTGCTCGGGCGCCCAGCTCTCCTGGAACGTCGACGTGGCGGACTGGGCCACCAGCAGCTGGGCGCCGTCCCGCACCAGGTGCCTGCTCATGTCGGGGAACGCCGACTCGAAGCAGACCAGCGGGCCGACGCGCAGGCCCGCGCCCTGTTCGGCGGGCAGGGTCATCACGACCGGCGCGGTCCCGCGGATCCTGTCCTCGCCCGCCGCCTTGCCCACCGAGGTCACCCAGCCGAGCACGGACCGGGCCGGGATGTACTCGCCGAACGGCACCAGGCGCATCTTGTCGTAGCGGTCGCCGGTCGGACCGGTGGGTCCGACGAGCACGGAGCTCTTGTAGATGCCGGCGGGGCCCGACGCCGTCTCGCTGCGCGCGTCCACGTTCACGAGCACGGGCGCGCCGACGTCCCTGGACAGGGCGGCGAGGCGGTCCGCGAGATCGGGCCGCACACGCAGGTCGGCGCCCACGCTGCTCTCGCCCCACACCACCAGGTCCAGCGCCTTCTCCCGGCGCGCCAGGTCACGCGTCAGCTCCTCGCCCCGGTCGAACCGGCGCTGCACGCTGTCCGCGCCCGTCACGACGCCCGGCTGGACCACCGCGATCCGTATCGGCGCCGACTCGCGGGGCTCCGGCGCCCACGCCCAGGCGGACCCGGCCGCCGTCGCGCACGCCACGACGCCCGCGACGGCGGGCGCACGGGCCCGCTCGACGGCGACGAGCAGCGCGACGGCGGTGTTCACCGCGAGGACCAGGAGGCTCACCAGCCATACGCCGCCGACCGAGGCGAGCCGCAGGGCGGGCGGCACGTTCCACTGGCTGGCACCGAGCAGGCCCCACGGTCCGCCGAGGCCCTCCCAGGACCGGACCAGCTCGATCATGAGCCAGCCCGACGGGATCACCGCGAAGGAGGCCGTGGCCCGTGCCGCGGAGGGACTGCCGCCGGTCATGAGCCGCACGAGCAGGCCCCACGGCGCCCACAGAAGTCCCAGCAGCGCGGCGAGGACCAGCAGGAAGACATGCAGGCTGGGCAGCAGCCAGTGGTGCACCGCGATCATGAACCCGATGCCGCCGAGCCAGCCCTCCACGAGCGCGCGGCGGCCGGTCGGCGCGCTGCGCAGCAGCAGCAGCCACGGGACCAGGGCGACGTAGGCGAACCACCACAGCGAGGGCTCGGGCAGGGCGAGCGCGGGCAGCGCCCCGGCGGCGACGGCAGCGGCCGCGCGCGACACGCGCCCTCCACGCCGGCTGCCCCGCTGCTGCCCTTCCCGGCCGCCCGGAATCCGCATACCGCGCCTCCTCACGACCAGTGTGGGCCACGGAGACCGGGGACGACAGGGCGCGGTGCAGGCCCGGGGCGGGCTGATCCCCCTGCCCGCCCTTTCCCGAAACCGGGGGTCGCCCCCGGGCCCCGCCTGTCCGTCCGCGGGGCTCCGCCCCGGATCCTCTCCCTACGGCCTGGCGGCCGTGGGAGGTACGCCCCATCCGCCCAACCGGGGCTCCCCCTACCGAAACCGGGAATCCGCCGCCGCCCTCTCCGTACGCCCTGTGGGCGTGGCCGACGCCAGCGTCTCAATCGCCGGCGGGATGCTTGTGCGATGCACCCGTTGGGGCTTGGCCCTATGGCGCCCGCGCCTCGAACGCCGGTGAGGCTGCAGGGCCGCACGTCCGGGGCGCCCCTGGGTGCGCCCCGGGCCGCGACGGCCCGCTCGGGCACGGGCCCCGGGGCGGAGGGTCCGGGGGCTTGGCCCCGGTCACGCGAAGGGGCAGGGTGGGGGAAGCGCCCGCCTCAGTCACCCGCGGGCACACCGCCCGCGCGGCGCCACCTCTCCTCCGTCACCACCGTGCGCAGGCGCCACCCCGCGTCCCCGCGCGCCAGGGTGAAGCGGTAGCGGCCGCCCGAGACGAAGTCCTGGCCGGACGCCGGGAGCATCGGGTTGATGTAGTCGGCCCGGACCTCGGCGCTGTCACCCGGGTATCCGCCGAGGTCCTGGAGGCCGACGCGGCGGTTGACGATCAGGTGCTGGCGGACCGGGAACAGCCGCATGGCCTCCGCCAGCCAGCCGGCGACCTCGTCCGCCGTTCCCTCGATGCCGCCGGACCCCCGGTAGTCGGCGCGCCCGTCGTGGGTGAACAGGGCCCGGTAGGCGTTCCAGTCGCCGTCGTCCACGGCGACGGCGTAGCCGGTGATCAGTTCGTCGATGGCAAGGCGGTCCATCACGGTCGCGAGATCCACGCGCTGCGTCATCGGCTCAGTGTCGGGCAGTGCCGGGCAGGGCGCCAGAGCCGTGCGGCGCGCGTCGTCCCTGGGAGACGCCGGGCGGGACACCCCACCGCGTCCGCCGTCGACGAAAGAGCTAGCGGCGCTTCACCGCGCGCAGGACGACGAACTTCGGGTCGCTCGCGACGACGTCGCAGTTCCCGAACAGCCGCCTCAGCCGTACGTGGTAGCCCAGGTGACGGTTGCCGACGACCCACAGTTCACCGCCGGGCCGCAGCACGCGCCGCGCGTCCGCGAACATCCGGCGCGCGGCGGTGTCCGTCGTCGCCCGGTGCGAGTGGAACGGCGGGTTGTTCAGCACGAGGTCCGCCGAGCCGTCGCCCAGCGCCGAGAGACCGTCGTCGACGACGAACTCGGCCTTCCCGGCGGGGACGTTGGCGCGGAACGTCGCCTCCGCCGAGGCGACCGCCGAGAACGACTCGTCCGTGAACGTCACCCGTGCCTCCGGGGCGGCGAGCGCCGCCGCCGTACCGACGACGCCGTTGCCGCAGCCCAGGTCCACGACGTGTTCGGCACCGTGTCCGGTCGGCAGATGGCGCAGGAAGAACCGGGTGCCGATGTCGAGGCGCTCCGCGCAGAAGATGCCCGCGTGGTTGGTGACGGTGCGGCCCGCGAGCGCGCCCGTGTCGGCCGGCAGGTCGTACCGCAGCGGCCACGGGCTCGGCACCCGCGGCAGGTCCGGGTCGGGTGTGCAGAAGATCAGCCGGGCCTTCTTGGCCGCGAGGGAGGTCCGCGTCGGGCCGATGATCCGCTCGAAGAGCTTCAGCGTGGAGGTGTGGATCTCGCTCACCATGCCGGTGCCGACGACGACCGTGTCCGCGTGGACGGCGGGCGCCAGCCGGTGCAGTTGGTCCTCCAGGAGCGCGAGGCTCTTGGGCACGCGCACCAGCAGCACGTCGACGCGCTCCGGCGGGGTGTCCCTGGCCGACAGCAGCCGTACCGCGCCCGAGTCGATCCCGGCCCGCGCGAGGTTCGCCCGGGTCGCCTGCTGCCCGAGGTACGAGTCGGTGATCTGCACCACCGGGTGGTGGCCCGCGATCGAGGTGACCAGCGCGCCCCAGCGGTCGCCGACGACGGCCACGGTGCCGGTCAGCGGTACGGGGGCGGCGTCGTCGATGCCGTGCAGATGCCGCAGCAGGTACTCGTCGGCGGCGTCCCAGGCACGGAGCGTGTCGCGGGGGTCCTCGGGAAAGCGGGCGAGTTCGAACGCGCCCCATGACGTGGTCAAACGGTTCATCGTGCCCTCAGGCTAGCCGAGCGCGGGGCACCTGCCGGTCTCAGGCCGCGTAGCCCTCGTGGGCGGCGCCACCGCGCCACTCCACCAGATGCGGGTCGTCGAGGATCATGTCCGCGTCGTCGAGCCCCGCTCTGCGCAGGAACTCCACGAGGTCCTTGTCGCTGCGGGCGAGCCCCACGATCTCGCCGCGCACGGTGACATGCCGCCCGCCGCCGGGCGAGGGCGGGTGCACGACGATGGGTGCCTGCCAGGCCATGACTCCAGGGTGCGCCGGGCGGGACGGGCGCGCAGCCCGGCGTCAGGCCGCCGGGCGCACGTCCTCGCGTGCCGCGGCGGCCCACTCCACGACGAGCGCCTCGTACTCCGGCCGCCGGTCGTCGGGAAGCTCCCCGTCGGCCCACAGGTCACGGATGCGGGCGTTCAGCTCGGTGGCGGACAGGGCGGCTTCGGAGTCGGTGCGAATGGGGGACATGGCATCAGATTACGGCCTCGCAACGGTCACCGTCCCCCACCGCAGAGTGACCGTCAGCCCCCCGACTCACCCGCGTGCGGGCTCAGCACATCGGTTCCGACCAGGATGAACAGCAGGATCCCGAGCAGGATCCGGTAGATCACGAACGGCATGAAGCTCTTCGTAGTGATGAATTTCATGAACCACGCGATCACCGCGTAGCCCACGCCGAACGCGATGAACGTGGCGAAGATCGTCGGCCCCCATGAGACATGTCCCTCACCGGCGTCCTTCAGTTCGAACAGGCCGGACGCCAGCACCGCGGGGATCGCGAGCAGGAACGAGTACCGGGCCGCCGCCTCGCGGGTGTAGCCCATCAGCAGACCGCCGCTGATGGTCGCGCCGGAGCGCGAGACGCCCGGGATCAGCGCCATCGCCTGGCACACGCCGTAGATCAGACCGTCGCGGACGCTCAACTGCTCCAGCGTCTTGCGCTCCCGGAGCGCCCGGTGGCGGCCGCCGATCTCGTCGCGGGCGGCCAGCCGGTCCGCGACGCCGAGGACGATGCCCATGACGATCAGCGTCGTCGCGATCAGACGCAGATCACGGAACGGGCCCTCGATCTGGTCCTTGAGGGTGACGCCGAGCACTCCGATCGGGATCGAGCCGACGATGACGAGCCAGCCCATCTTGGCGTCGTGGTCCCGGCGCATCGCCTTGTCGGTGAGCGAACGGAACCAGGCCGTCACGATCCGCGCGATGTCCTTGCGGAAGTAGATCAGCACCGCCGTCTCCGTGCCGATCTGGGTGATCGCGGTGAACGCCGCGCCCGGGTCGTGCCAGCCGGCGAACGCGGCCGTGAGCCGCAGATGCGCGCTGGAAGAGATCGGCAGGAACTCCGTCAGCCCCTGGACGAGTCCCAGGATGAATGATTCGAACCAAGACATTGAAAGCTACGCCACCCAAGAAATGATCACGGTCCGACCGGCACACGCACGGGCCGGCGCTGAGGTATCGGTTGCCGGCCGGGACACCGGCCGGTTCATGGGCAGGCGTGTTCAATCGTCGTCATGCGGACCCTTTGCTGACTTGACTGACGGACTGTCAGGCGCCCATGGGACTGACGGCCCGTGAGACGCGCGGGTGCGCGTACGTCTCGGGCCGGCGCCGATCGTGAGGCAGCGTAGCGCCCCGCAACGACGGCACTTCGCCCAGGTCCCGTCCCGCTCCCGGCCGCGCCCGGTTCCGGGGCCCTCCCGGTCACGGAGAATCCGGTCACCGGGGCCGCAGCCGGTGCCGCTTGGTCCAGGCGACGACCGCCGCCGCCACGCCCGTCACCACGATGAACCCGGCCGCGATCAGGAACGCGGGCGAGGTCGGCGACCCCGCCCGGCTGCCCGCGATCACGTACGCCGCCGTGTTGGGGATCGACCCGAGGCCCGTGGCGAGGAGGAACGGCAGGTAGCCCATCCGCGAGACCGCCGCACAGTAGTTGGCCGCGGCGAACGGCACGCCGGGGAACAGCCGGATCGCCAGCATCGACCGGAAGCCGTGCCGGCTGAGCTGCCCGTCCGCCGCCTTCAGCCAGCGTCCGCGCACCAGCGGCCGCAGCGCGTCCTGGCCCAGCACCCGGCCGAGCGTGAACGCGATGCCCGCGCCCAGCACCGTGCCGCCGATCGCCGCGACGAGCCCGGCCTGCGAACCGAAGAGGGCGCCCGCCGCCAGATTGAGGATCGGCCGTGGCACGAAAGCCGCCGTGCACACCCCGTACGCCACGCCGAACAGCACCACCGCCGCGGCCCCGCTCAGCTGCGGCGGCCAGCCCGCCGAGAGCAGCCGCTGCGGCTCGTAGAGCAGCATTGCCGACGCGGCGGACGCGAGCAGGACGAGGAGCAGCGACAGCCGCGACCACGGCGAGAACAGGGCCTTGGTGCAGCGGACGGCGAGACCGGATGCCGGCCGGGGGACGGGGTCGAGCATCCGGGGAGACTAACCGACGAACATGTCCGAACGCCGTAGCGCGGCACACATCGTCCCGCCGGCCGCCACCGCGCCGACCGGCAGGCGCGGTGGCGGCCGGGCCGTGCGGTCCCGTCCCACTGCGGCCCCGGGAAAACCATTCGACGCGGCGGGTGCCGCGCACGATCATCGAGGACATGGTCCGGTACGCCTTCCCCGCAGCGCCGTCCGCAGTCGCGGACGCGCCGAAGGCTGCCGCATTCCCGGCTGCCGCGCTCGCGGCGACCGCATTCCACGCCGCCGCGGTCGCGGCCGACGTCGCCGTGGCTCCCGGCGGCGCCCGAAGCTGACCCTTCCCGGATCGTCCGGCGGACCCCGCAGGGGGAGGGTCGGCGAGGTCCAGGGGTCCTGATCACGCTTCGAGTTCCGGGAAGGAACGAACCCAGTCATGCCCAAGACGGCATACGTGCGCACCAAGCCGCACCTCAACATCGGGACCATGGGCCACGTCGACCACGGCAAGACCACCCTGACCGCCGCCATCACCAAGGTGCTCAGCGAGCGCTCCGGCGGCGGCACGTCGTACGTCTCCTTCGACCGCATCGACCGGGCGCCGGAGGAGGCCGCGCGGGGCATCACGATCAACATCGCGCACGTCGAGTACGAGACGGACACCCGGCACTACGCCCACGTCGACATGCCGGGCCACGCCGACTACGTCAAGAACATGGTCACCGGGGCGGCCCAGCTCGACGGCGCCATCCTCGTCGTCTCGGCCCTCGACGGCGTTATGCCACAGACCGCCGAGCACGTGCTGCTCGCCCGCCAGGTGGGCGTCGACCACATCGTCGTCGCGCTCAACAAGGCGGACGCCGGCGACGACGAGCTCACCGACCTCGTGGAGCTGGAGGTCCGTGACCTCCTCACCGCCCACGGCTACGGCGGCGACGCGGCGCCCGTCGTCCGCGTGTCCGGACTCGGGGCGCTGCAGGGCGACCCGCGCTGGACGGCCGCCGTCGAGGCGCTGCTCGACGCCGTCGACACCTATGTGCCCATGCCGGTCAGGTACACGGACGCGCCGTTCCTGCTGCCGGTGGAGAACGTCCTCACCATCACCGGACGCGGCACGGTCGTCACGGGAGCCGTCGAGCGCGGCACCGTACGCATGGGGGACCGGGTGCAGATCCTCGGGGCGACTGCGTCATGGAAAGAGGGCGACACGGTCGTCACGGGGCTGGAGACCTTCGGCAAGCCGATGGAGTCGGCCGAGGCCGGCGACAACGTCGCGCTGCTGCTGCGCGGGGTGCCGCGCGACGCGGTGCGCCGCGGCCATGTGGTCGCGGCGCCGGGCAGCGTCGTGCCCAGCCGCCGCTTCACCGCGCAGGTCTACGTCCTGTCGGCGCGCGAGGGCGGCCGCAGCACGCCGGTGACCACCGGGTACCGGCCGCAGTTCTACATCCGCACCGCGGACGTCGTCGGGGACGTCGACCTCGGCGCGGCCGGGGTCGCCCGTCCCGGGGAGACGGTCACCATGACCGTCGAACTGGGCCGGGACGTGCCCTTGGAGTCCGGCCTCGGCTTCGCGATCCGCGAGGGCGGCCGCACGGTCGGGGCCGGGACGGTGACCGCGGTCGGGTGACCGCGGGCCGGGGGGCCTCCGCAGGGGGCTGCCCCGGCCCGCCCGGCACAATGGAGCGGTGAACGAGCAGATCCCCGTCCTGCGCGACGTCGACGGCGGCACCGCCAAGCTCATGCCCGACGTCGACCGGGACCGGGCCTGGCTGCTGACCGTCGACGACGCGCCCCAGTCGTACGTCGACCTGGACGAGCCGACGCACCTCGAGTTCGAGTACGCGCGCCGGCTCGCCCATGTCGTCGACCGTGCGACGGACGGCGCCGTGGCGCCGTCCGTCGTGCACCTCGGCGGCGGCGCGCTCGCCCTGCCGCGCCGGATGGCGGCGGTCCGGCCGGACGCCCGCCAGCACGTGGTGGAGGCCGACCGGGGCCTCGTCGCGCTCGTCGCCGAACACCTGCCCCTGCCGCCCGGCAGCGGGATCACGGTCCACGCCGCGGACGCGCGGACCTGGCTGGAGGAGGCGCCGGCAGGCAGCGCCGACGTGGTGATCGGCGACGTGTTCGGCGGCTCGCGCGTCCCCGCGCATCTGACGTCCCTGGAGTACGCCCGGGCGGTGGAGCGGGTGCTGCGCGCGGACGGTACGTACGCGGCGAACCTGGCGGACGGTGCGCCCTTCGCCTTCCTGCGCTCCCAACTCGCCACGTTCGCGGAGGTGTTCGCGGAACTGGCGCTCATCGCCGAACCGGCCGTGCTGCGGGGCCGCCGCTTCGGCAACGCGGTGCTCGTCGCCTCCCACGAGCCGATCGACGTCGCCCGCCTCACCCGCCTGGTCGCGGCCGACGCGTTCCCGGCCCGCGTCGAGTACGGCGAGGCCCTGGCGCGTTTCACCGGAGACGCCCGCCCGGTCCACGACACGGACGCGGTCGCCTCGCCTCCGCCGCCCGACGGCGCGTTCAGCGTGGGCTGAACCCGTCCACTGCCGGAGCCCGCGGCGGCCCGGCCGTGACGGGCGCTGCCGTCACGGCCGGGGAGGGGTCAGGAGTCCGACTCCGTCGGCTCGACCAGACGCACGGTGCTGAGGATCTTCTGGATGGTCGCGTCGTCGACCTCGTCCTTGACGCCGGTGTTGGCGTAGAGCACCCAGCTCTTGAAGTCACCCTCGGTGTTCTTGAAGGAGAAGGCGATCGACTTGCCGTCGGTCTCGCACTTGTTCTCCTTCTTCACGCCCAGGGCCGTGGCCGTGGCCACGCTGCCCTTCAGGCCGGACGTGGTCGTGTAGTCCTTGGCCTCGGTGATCTTGACCGTGCCCTTGGGCTCGGTCTGCGCGTAGCCGGCCCACACCCAGTTGCCGGCCTCGTTGTAGGCGGCCTCGGCGGACGTCTTGGCGCCCTTGCCGCCCTTGGTGCCGACGGTGCTCAGGCCCCACGTCTCGAGGCTGCCGTCCTTGTCGGTGTCGAACTCGCACCACTTGCTCTTGTAGTGAGCAGGAGCGCCCATCACCACCGCGGGCGAACCGTCGCCCTTCTTCTCGTCCTCGAAGAAGGTGCTCACGCCCGAGCCCGCCACCTCCCACTCGGGCGGGACGTCGAACTGGGTTCCGTGCTTGGGGTTGGTGACGACCTTCCAGCCCGCGATGGTGGGCTTGGCGTCACTGCCGTCGCGCGGGTTGTCCACCGACGGCGACGGCGTCGGCTCCGACGAGGCGTCGCCGCCGGGCGACTTGGAGGCCGTGGTGCCGCCGCCCTTGTCGGACGTGCCCTGGTCGTCGTCCTTCAGCACGACGAAGCCGGTGACCGCGGCGGCCACGACCACGGCGGTCGCGGCGACGACGGCGACGATCGTCGTCTTCTTCTTGTCGTCCTGCGGCGGCATGGGCGCACCCGGCATCTGGCCGGGCACGGCGTACTGCGGCGCGGTCGGCTGCTGGTACGGGTTCGGCTGCTGGTACCCCGGCTGCTGATAGGGGTTCGGCTGCTGGTACCCCGGCTGCTGGTACGGGTTCTGGTCCTGCGGGTTCTGCTCGCCCCCGGGCGGCTGCTGTCCTGGCCACATGGCGAGTAACCATAGAGGGGCCGCGACGGCGGATCCACGTCCGCCCCCGGCCGGCTCCCCGCAGGGGATGGCCAAGCGCCCCTACTCGTGGGTAACATCCGGCCCATGAGCGCAGACCAGATGTCCATCGGCGAGATGCTCGCCGCCACCGTTCCCATGGTCCGGACCCTCAACCTCGAGTTCCTGGAGACCACCGCGGAGCGGGCGGTCCTCCGGATGCCGGACCAGGCCGACTTCCACAACCACGTCGGCGGTCCGCACGCCGGTGCCATGTTCACGCTCGCCGAGTCGGCGAGCGGCGCGATCGTCCTCACCGCCTTCGGCGACCAGCTGAGCCGTGCCGTGCCCCTCGCGGTCAAGGCCGAGATCGGGTACAAGAAGCTCGCCATGGGCGTCGTCACGGCCACCGCCACACTCGCCCGCCCGGTGGCGGACGTCGTCAAGGAGCTCGACGCCGGACAGCGTCCCGAGTTCCCGGTGCACATCAGCATCCAGCGCGAGGACGGCGCCGTCACCGGCGAAATGACCATCGTCTGGACCCTGCGCCCCAGCAGCTGACGCCGTCGCACCGGGTAGGCTGCCCCGGCGTGCGCCGACGCGGGTGCACGCCGGGCAGCGGCCCGGTGGGTACGGAAGGAACCGGCGTTGCACGTCCAGGAGTGGCTCGAGACCATCCCTCCGCTCAGCATCTACCTCCTGGTGGGTGTGGTCATCGGACTCGAAAGCCTCGGCATCCCGCTGCCGGGCGAGATCGTCCTCGTCAGCTCGGCACTGCTCGCGTCCCAGCACGGCGAGATCAACCCGTACGTCCTCGGCGCCTGTGCCACCGCCGGCGCCATCATCGGGGACTCCATCGGATACGCCATCGGCCGCAAGGGCGGCCGGCCGCTGCTGGCCTGGCTCGGCGGAAAGTTCCCCAAGCACTGCGGCGAAGCCCAGATCGCGATGGCGGAGCGCTCGTTCGAGAAGTGGGGCATGTGGGCCGTCTTCTTCGGCCGCTTCGTCGCCCTGCTGCGCATCTTCGCTGGCCCGCTGGCCGGCGTGCTGCGCATGCCGTACTGGAAGTTCCTGATCGCCAACGTCTTCGGCGGCATCCTCTGGGCGGGCGGGACGACGGCCGTCGTCTACTCGGTCGGCGTGGTCGCCGAGGCGTGGCTGAAGCGGTTCTCCTGGCTGGGCCTGGTCCTCGCGGTGCTGATCGGCGTCACGTCGATGCTCGTGCTGAAGAACCGTGCCAAGAAGGCCGCGGCCGAGGCGCCCCCGGTCCGCGAGCCGGAGCCCGTTCCCGTCGCCGACTGACGGCGAGACGAATCCGGTTCCGTGAGCCCCGGCCCCGCTCCCGTCGAGGGGGCGGGGCCGCGCTGTGCCGGGCCGCGGGATCACGCCCCGGACGCCGAGCGGCCGCGAGGGTCGCCCAGGCGTGTGCCGCGCCGAGCGGGCCGCGCGGTTCAACCGCCCCGCGCGAGGCGGCCTTCCGCGCGCCGTGCAGGGCCCGGCGGTCACCCGCCGTGTGCCGCGCGGTGCTCCTTCGCCAGGTCCACGTACACCGCCGCGTTCAGCTTGATGCCCTCGCGCTCCTCGTCCGTCAGCTCCCGGCGGACCTTCGCCGGGACGCCCGCGACCAGCGAACCCGGCGGCACCCGCATGCCCTGCGGGACCAGCGCCTGGGCCGCGATCAGCGAACCCGCCCCGATGTGCGCGCCGTTCAGGACCGTCGCACCCATGCCGACCAGGACGTCGTCCTCCACCGTGCAGCCGTGCAGCACCGCGTTGTGGCCGACCGACACCCGCTCGCCCACGGTCACCGGGAAACCGGGGTCGACGTGGACGGTGCAGTTGTCCTGGATGTTGCTCTGCGCGCCGATCACGATCGGACCGCCGTCCCCGCGCAGCACGCTCTGGTACCAGACGCTCGCACCGGCGGCCAGCGTCACCTCGCCCATGACCACCGACGTGGGCGCGGTGAAGGCGTCCGGGTCGACGTTCGGTTGCTTGCCACCCACACCCGCGATCAGTGCCCGCTCCGCCATGCCGTCTCTCCTCGGTGATCCGTGCCGCGCCTGCCTGCACCGTAAGCGACCTTGCCGCGGGCCGAACGGCCAGGGTGCACCGACCCGGTTGGGGCGAACGTCACAGCACCGTGCGCGGATCGGGCCCCGGGCGGCCGACTACCGTGTGCGGGTGCCGAAGAACAGAAACACGTTCTCATCGCTGACCGCCTGGCGGCGGCGTGTTCTCGCGCGTGCCGTCCACCGCGGCTGGCGCTGGGTGCAGGAGGCGGGTTCCGTCACCGCCGAACACCCCGGCCGGCTGCGCTTCAGGCGGCTGGGCCACGGCACCCGGCTGGCCTTCCCGCAGGGGACCGTCTTCGGCGAGGGCTGGATCGAACTGGGCGACCACTGCATCATCGCCGAGCAGGTCACGCTCACGGCCGGCATGATGCCGGGCCTGGACCTCGGCCCCGACCCGGTCCTGACCCTCGGCGACGGCGTCGTCCTCGGACGCGGCAGCCACGTCATCGCCGACACGCGCGTCACCATCGGCTCGGACACCTACTGCGGTCCGTACGTCTACATCACGTCGACCAACCACAGTTACGACGACCCCCGAGAGCCGGTCGGCAAGCAGTGGCCGCGTACGGAGCCGGTCGAGATCGGACCGGGCTGCTGGCTGGGCACGGGCGCCGTGATCCTGCCCGGCGCCCGGCTCGGCCGCAACGTCGTGGTCGCCGCGGGCGCCGTCGTACGGGGGGAGGTGCCCGACCACGCGGTGGTGGCGGGGGCGCCGGCACGCGTCGTGCGCCGCTGGGACCCGGTGGACGGCTGGCAGCCGCCGCTGCGGACGCCCGCCCCCGTGCCGATCCCGGAAGGCGTCACGCCCGAGCAACTGCTCGCGCTCGCCGAGCTGGAGGAAGGCTGACGGGCACGTCCCCCGGCCGTGCACACCGGGGGTGATCAGCCCGTCGCCAGAAGCACCGTGCCGACGAGGGCGAGCCCCGCGCCCGCCGCCTGCACCGCGCGCAGCCGTTCCTTCAGGACGGCCAGCGCGGCGAGCACTGTCACCACCGGATAGAGGTTGGCCAGGACGGCCGCGACCGTGACGGGTCCCGTCTGCGCCGCGACGGAGTACGTGCCGTTCGCCGCCACGTCGGCCAGCCCCACGAACGCGCGCGCCGGGAGCGACGCCAGGACGACGCGCATGCCGCCGTCCTCGGGAAGCGCCCGCCCGCCGCGCCTGACCGAGAGGTACAGCGCGGCGCCGCCCACCGCCACGTTGGTCACCCGCTGCACGAACAGGGCGAGGAAGAGGCCGGCGAGCGTGGTGGACGCCTCGGCGATCAGCGCCATCACGGCGCCGAAGCCGAACGCCGCCGTCAGGGTCAGCAGGACCGCCTGCCGCTGCACCGGTGCGCCGCGCAGTTCGGGTCCGCCGGCGAGGACGATGCCGACGACGGCCACGCCGATGCCCGCGAACTGCAGCAGGCCCGGCCGCTCGCCCAGCACGAGGCCGACCCCCACGGGCACGGCCACACCCAGGGAGCCCAGCGGCGACACGACGCCCATCGGTCCGAGGGCCAGCGCCTTGTAGAACGAGAGCATCGCGACCGGCCCGACCACGCCCGCCGCGGCCGCGTACCACAGCTGCGGTCCGGCCTCGGCGAAGCCGCCGGTGGCCACCACGATCGCGCCGAGCACCACGACCGCGATCGACTGCGAGGCGACCACGACGGTCAGAGCCGGCAGCCGTCGGGTGAGCGGTCCGCCGGCCGAAGTCGGCCAGCCCCCACAGGAGGCTGGTGGCCAGGGCGAACAGTGCGGTCATGACGGCCTCGCAGTACAGTGCGGTGAACGATGGGGTGCACCACACGGTAGTTCACTCCATTGAACTCTGTCATTGAAAATATTGGACGGAACGTGTCGGATCTCGACCAGCTCACGCAGTCGCTCGCCCGCAACCTCAAGCACTGGCGCGGTGAGCGGGGATTCACCCTGGACGCCCTCGCCGCCCGCTCCGGCGTGAGCCGGGGCATGATCATCCAGATCGAGCAGGCGCGCACCAACCCCAGCATCGGCACCACGGTGAAGCTCGCCGACGCCCTCGGCGTCAGCATCACCACGCTCCTCGACTACGGGCAGGGCCCCCAGGTGCGGATCGTCCCGCCCGAGCAGGCCGTACGCATGTGGTCCACCCCGGCGGGCAGTTCCACCACCCTGCTGGTCGGCAACGAACGCGGCGGCCCGCTCGAACTGTGGGCCTGGCGGCTGGTGCCCGGCGACGAAAGCGTCTCCGACCCCCACCCCGAGGGCACCACCGAACTCCTGCACGTCACCGCCGGCGAGCTCACCCTCGTCGTCGACGGACGGCCCCACGCCGTGCCGGCGGGCACCTCCGCCAGTTTCGACGCGAACGTCCCGCACGCCTACCGCAACGACGGCGACGAGACCGTCGAACTGACCATGGCCGTCTCCGTGCCGCCTGTGCGCTGAGACACCCGAACACGGCCCAGCGGCGCGCTGTTAGCGTGCGGTACATGCGCGCACCCATCGGAAACTTCGACAACGCCAGGCCCGCCCGCGACTGCCTCGACGAGCTCACCGCACCGGTCGCCCAGGCCGTGCGCGCCTGGCACGGGGACGTCCCCGCCGACCAGTTGATCTACGTCGACACCGACCCCGAGATCGCCGACACCGCCGTGTTCGTCGAGCACTACGGCCAGGAGCTGCTGGACGAGTCGGCCAACTGCGTCATCGTCGCGGGCAAGCGCTCGGGCGAGATCACCCTCGCCGGCTGTGTCGTCCTCTCCGCCACCCGCGTCGACGTCAACGGCGCCGTGCGCAAGCAACTGGGCGCCCGCAAGGCCTCGTTCGCGTCCATGGACGCGGCGACCGGCGAGAGCGGCATGGAGTACGGCGGGATCACCCCCATCGGCCTGCCCGCCGACTGGCCGCTGCTGGTGGACTCCCGGGTCGTCGACACCGAATGGGTCCTCATCGGCAGCGGCCGCCGCCGCGGCAAGCTGATCGTTCCGGGCAAGGCGCTGGCCGCCCTGCCGGGCGCGGTGGTCATCGAGGGGCTCGGGATCTAGAGCGCACGTCACGCTCCTGGGGGGCGCGGTAGCACAGGACAACGAACTCGGTAGCGCCGCATCCTCGAAGTCGCTGCCGAACTGGTCGCGGCGTCTCCCGACGGCGACATCTCCACGCGGGCCGTGTGCGACGCGGCCCAGGTCGGGGCCCCCGCCCTCTACCGGCACTTCGGGGACAAGGAAGGGCTGCTCTCGGCAGTCGTCGACCACGGATTCGACAAATACCTCGCCACGAAGCGCGAGCACAGCCCCGGAGCGGACCCCGTACAGGACCTGCGCGACGGCTGGGACAGCCACGTGGCCTTCGCTCTGGCCAACCCCAATCTCTACCGGCTCATGAACTCCCCCGCCATGCGCACTCCGCCGGCGGCCGCCCTGGAGTCCCACCGGATCCTCACCCGGGACCTGGAGCGCGCGGCGGCACTCGGCAAGCTGCGGCTCGCACCGCGCGTGGCCGCGCAGATGGTCATGGCGGCGAACGTGGGAGTGGCGCTGATGCTGGTGTCCCGCCCGACCACCTTCGAGGACGCGGCCCTGTCCGCCCGGGTCCGCGACGCCGTCCACGCCGCGGTTCTCACCCCGGACGCCTACGCCGCAGCCACGTCGGCCGCCGGAGCGGCGGAGGTGCGGAGCGGGGCCGACATCCCCTCGACCGCGGCGAAACTCGACGCCTTGCTGGCCCACGCGCCGTCCCCGGCCCTGACCGGCGCAGAGAGCGGTCTGCTGAGCGAGTGGCTGGGACGCCTGTCCGACACCTCGTGAGCACGGCGCCCGAACCGTACGGAACGGGCTGACTTCGGGAACGTGGAACGGGACGGGACCACCACCTGGTGGAGCGGGGCCGGCCTCCCGGCCGGTCCGGTCCTCAGCCCAGCTGCGGGATCTCGATCGCCGGACAGCGGTCCATCACCATGTCGAGCCCCGCCTCGCGGGTGCGGGCGTACGCCTCCACGTCGATCACACCCAGCTGGAACCAGACCGCCTTCGCCCCGATCGCCACCGCCTCGTCGGCCACGTTTCCGGCGAGCGCGGAGTTCACGAACACGTCCACGACGTCGACCGGGAACGGGATCTCGGCCAGCGAGGCGTACCCCTGCTCCCCGTGGACCCTCTCCGCCTTCGGATGCACCGGCACGACGCGCTTGCCGAAGCGCTGGAGCACCCGGGCCACCCCGTAGGCCGCGCGCGACTCGTTGTTCGACAGGCCCACCACCGCCCAGGTGTCACCCGTCGAGGTCAGGATTCTGCGGATCGTCTCAGCGTCTGCGTCCATGCACCGGACAACCGGCGGACCCGGCCCGATCATTCCCCGGGGGAAGGGACCCCGGCGGGCGCCGCATAGGGTGGCGGGATGCAGGACCAGTACCGGACGGTCGCCCGCGAGGGCGTCCACGAGAGCGAGATCAACCGCTCCCGCTTCCTCTGCTCGCTCGCGCCCGCCGCGACCGAGGAGGAGGCGCAGGCGTTCGTCGCGCGCATCCGCAAGGAGCATCCGACCGCCACGCACAACTGCTTCGCCTACGTCATCGGCGCCGACGCCGCCGTGCAGAAGGCGAGCGACGACGGCGAGCCGGGCGGGACCGCGGGGGTGCCGATGCTGCAGATGCTCATGCGGCGCGAGGTGCGGTACGTCGTCGCGGTCGTCACCCGGTACTACGGCGGCATCAAGCTCGGTGCCGGCGGACTGATCAGGGCGTACGGGGGAGTGGTCGGCGAAGCCCTCGACGCGCTCGGCACGATCACCAGGCAGCGCTTCCGGCTGGCCACCGTCACGGTCGACCACCAGCGCGCGGGCAAGCTGGAGAACGACCTGCGGGCCACCGGCCGCGCTGTCCGCGAGGTGACGTACGCCGACGCCGTCACGATCGGGATCGGCCTGCCCGACTCCGACGTCGACGCCTTCCGGGCCTGGCTGGCCGACGCCACGGCGGGCACCGCCACGCTGGAACTGGGCGGGGAAGCGTACGGAGATGTGTGAACCCACCCGCATTGTCCGACCCCGCCGATACGCTCACCGATCATGAGACTCCTCCATACGTCGGACTGGCACCTGGGCCGGTCGCTGCACCGCGTGAGCATGCTCGACGCCCAGGCCGCCTTCCTCGACCACCTCGTGGCGACTGCCCGCGAGCGCGAGGTCGACGCGGTGCTCGTGGCAGGGGACGTGTACGACCGGGCCGTGCCCCCGCTCGCCGCCGTGGAGCTCTTCGACGACGCGCTGCACCGGCTCGCGGCGGCCGGCGTGCCGACCGTGATGATCTCCGGCAACCACGACTCGGCCCGCCGCCTCGGCGTCGGCGCCGGGCTCATCGACCGTGCGGGCATCCACCTGCGCACCGACCCTGCGGGCTGCGGCACCCCCGTCCTGCTCGCCGACGCGCATGGGCCGGTGGCCTGCTACGGCCTGCCGTATCTCGAACCGGCCCTGGTCAAGGAGCAGTTCGGGGCCGCGAAGGCCGCGCACGAGCCGGTGCTGGCGGCGGCCATGCGGCGGGTGCGTCAGGACCTCGCCGCCCGGGAGCCCGGCACGCGCTCCGTCGTCCTCGCGCATGCCTTCGTCGCCGGCGGCGAGGAGAGCGACAGCGAGCGCGACATCACCGTCGGCGGAGTCGCGGCCGTGCCCTCGGCCGTCTTCCACGGCGTCGACTACGTCGCACTCGGCCACCTGCACGGTTGCCAGACCGTCACCGAGCGCGTCCGCTACTCGGGCTCCCCGCTCGCGTACTCGTTCTCCGAGGCGAACCACCGCAAATCCATGTGGTTCGTCGACCTCGACGCCCAGGGCGACGTGAGCGCCGAGCGCATCGACTGCCCCGTGCCCCGGCCCCTCGCACGGCTGCGCGGCACGCTCGGCGAGCTGCTC
Organism: Streptomyces sp. NPDC002867; assembly: GCF_053591895.1. Classification (NCBI taxonomy): domain Bacteria; kingdom Bacillati; phylum Actinomycetota; class Actinomycetes; order Kitasatosporales; family Streptomycetaceae; genus Streptomyces; species Streptomyces sp. NPDC002867. The sequence continues at coordinate 86,337 of NZ_JBSFUR010000009.1, forward strand.
GACGATCCCGCGCTCGCGCGCCACGAGGACTCCTTCGTCGAGGCGACCCTCACCGACGCGGTGCGGCCCGCCGATCCCATGGCCCGGCTCACCGAGCGGTTCCCGCACACCCTCAGCCTCGCCTTCGACCCGGAGCGCGCCGAGCAGCACGGCGCCGCCTCCTACGCCCAGCGGCTCAGGGGCCGCACCGACCAGCAGATCGCGGAGGACTTCGTGGCCCACGTGCGCGGCGGCAGCGCCCCCGACGACGAGGAACGCGCCGTGCTGCACGGGGCGTTCGACGACGTCCGGGTGGACGCGGGTGTGCGCGAGGTGGCCGGGTGAGGCTGCACCGGTTGACCGTCACGGCCTTCGGGCCGTTCGGCTCCACCCAGGAAGTCGACTTCGACACGCTCTCCGCCGCGGGGCTCTTCCTGCTCCACGGCCCCACCGGCGCGGGCAAGACGTCCGTCCTCGACGCGGTCTGCTTCGCGCTCTACGGAGCCGTGCCCGGCGCGCGGCAGAGCCCCGGCACCTCGCTGCGCAGCGACCACGCCGCGGTGGGCACGCCGACCGAGGTCCGGCTCGAACTGACCGTCGCGGGCCGGCGGCTGGAGGTCACCCGCCGGCCCGCACAACCACGTCCCAAGGCGCGCGGCACCGGCTTCGTCACCGAGAGGGCGCAGAGCCTGCTGCGGGAGTACGACGCCGAGGCCCGTGAATGGCGCCCGCTGAGCAAGTCGCACCAGGAGATCGGCGAGGAGATCACCCAGCTCCTCGGCATGAGCCGCGACCAGTTCTGCCAGGTCGTCCTGCTGCCGCAGGGCGACTTCGCGCGTTTCCTGCGCGCCGACGCCGAGGCACGCGGCAAGCTCCTCGGGCGCCTCTTCGACACACGCCGCTTCGCCGCCGTCGAGGAACGCCTCGCCGAGCTGCGGCGCGCCGCCGAAGCGGAGGTGCGCGCCGGGGACGAGCGGCTGCTCGCGCTGGCCCACCGCATGGCACAGGCCGCGGGCGACGCGGCGGACGGCCGGTCCCTGCCCGAGCAGCAGCCCGGCGACCCCGGGCTCGCCGCGGCCGTCCTTCAGTGGGCGGCCGTGGCGCGGTCCGGAGCCCGGGAGCGGCTGGACATCGCCGGGCAGGCCGTCGCGGCGGCCGAGCGCCGGCAGGCCGCGGCCCGGCATGTGCTCGACACGGAGCGGGACCTGGCCCGCCTCCAGCAGCGGTACGCCGACGCCCGGCGCCGGGCGGAGTCCTTGGAGGCCGAGCGGCCCGGGCACGAGGCGCTCGTCGCGGACCTGGAGCGGGCCCGCAAGGCGGACCTCGTCGGGCCCGCGCTGCGGCTGCGCGACGAGGCCGAGCGCGCCCATCGGGCGGCGGGCGCGGAGCGTGAGCGGACGCGGGGCGGCCTGACCGCCGACCTGGCCGAGGCGGGCGCGGAGCAGCTCCTCGGACGCGAGCACACGCTCCGCCAGGAGCTGGGCGGTCTGGAGTCGGCCCGCCGGGCGGAGCGGCGCAGTGCGGACATCGCCCGCGAACGTGCCGACCTGGACCGTCAGGCGCGTGCGGACGAGGAGATGCTCGAGGAGGCGACCGCGTGGCTCGCCGAGTGGGAGGGCCTGCGCCGCTCCCACCTGGACCGGATCGCTGCGGCGCAGGAGGCCGCGACCCGCGCGGAGCAGCTGGCGGGCCGGGTTGAGCCGGCCCGCGACCGGCTGGGCGCGGCGTGCGAACGGGACGAGCTGACGGTCCGCGCCGACCGTGCCGAGATCCGCCTGCGCACCCTCCACGAGGGCGCCAACCGGGCGAAGGCGGCCTGGCTGGACCTGAAGGAGCGCCGGCTGCTCGGGATCGCCGCAGAGCTGGCGTCCCAGCTGACGCCCGGTCAGCCGTGCGCGGTCTGCGGCTCGGAGTCCCATCCGGCCCCCGCCCGCGCGGCCTCGGGCCATGTGGACCGGGCCGCGGAGGAGGAGGCGTACGCGGCGAGCGCGCGAGCGGAGACGGCGAGGGCCGAGGCCGAACGCGACCTGGCGGTCCTCCACGAGGCCCGCACCACGGCGGCGTCCCGCGCCCGCGCGACCACGCGCCCGACGACGCCCGCCGAGCCCCGCGGGGCTGAGACCGAGGGCGTCGCCGCGCTGGGGGTCGCTGCTCGCGGCAGCGCGGAGGATGCTGTCCCCGCGGCGCGCGGCGGCGCCCGCGCCGGGGACGGGGTCCGCGAAGGAGACGCGGGGAGCGCCGCGTTGGAGGTCGCTGCTCGTGGCAGCGCGGGGGACGCTGTGCGGTCGGCTCTACCGAACGCCCCGGCGTCGCCGGGTGGCGGGCGGGAGGCCGTCGAGGCGGGCCGGGGCGGCCGTGGGAGCGCCGCCGTGGACGCCGGCGAGCCGGGCCGGTCCGGTGTCCTCGGCGGTGACGCCGTGCCGTCGGAAGCCGTCGGTGCCGCGGGCGCTGGGGACGGGGTGCGCGGGGCGGGCCACGGCGTCGCGCCCGACGCTGCCGCGGGCGCGGACGCGGCTGAGCGGTCCGGTGTCCTCGGCGGCGTCGGCGGGGCCGCCCCGGAGGAGTCCGGCAGCGCACCGGAAGCCGGCGCCGCTGCGCCGCCACGCGGGCGCGTGCCCGGGCCCCGGGAGGAGATGGGGGATCCCTCCGTCGGTGAACTGCGTGCCGCTCTCGAGCAGTTGGAGCGCGAGCACGCCCAGGCGCATCGCCTCGCCTCCGGTATCCACGCGGCGCAGGAAGCCCTGGAGCAGGCCGAGCGCGAGCACCGGGAGCGCGTCGACGCGCGGCAGCAGGCGGAACGGCGTATCTCCGCCCGGACATCGCGGCGGGAGGCCCTCGACCAGGAACAGGCGGCGCTGGAGGCCGAGTTGACCCGGGCGCGCGGCGACGCCGCGAGCGTGGCCGACCGCGCCGCCGTCCTCGAGCGCCGCGTCGGGCTGCTCGCCGCGGCCGCGGAGGCCGTACGGGCGCTCGACGCCGCCGAGCAGCGGCTGAAGGACGCCGACGACCGACTGGCCGACGCCGCGTTCCGCGCCGGGTTCGACACCCCGGCCGACGCGGCGGCGGCCGTCGTCGCCGAGGGCGCCCAGCGCGACATGCAGCGGCGGATCGATGCCTGGCGCACCGAGGAGGCCGCGGTCGCCGAGCGGCTCGCCGAGGACGACGCGAGGTGCGCGGCCGAGCGCCCCGCCGCCGACCCCGCGTCGGCCGAGGCCGGCGCCCTGGCCGCCGACCGGGCCCTGCGCGACGCCGCGTCCCGGCTCGCCGCGGCCCGGGACCGCTGCGCCGAACTGGACCGGCTCTCGCGCGAGTCCGAGCGGGAGGTCCTGCGGCTCGGCCCGCTGCGCGAGCGGTACGACCGCGTGGCCCGCCTCGCCGGCCTGACCGCGGGCACGTCCGCCGACAACGAACGCAGGATGCGCCTGGAGTCGTACGTCCTCGCCGCGCGGCTGGAGCAGGTCGCGGCGGCGGCCACCGTTCGGCTGCAGCGCATGTCGTCCGGGCGGTACACGCTCGTGCACTCCGACGCCCGCACCGGCGGGAAGCGCGCCGGGCTCGGTCTGCACGTGGTGGACGCGTGGACCGGCAGGGAGCGGGACACGGCGACCCTCTCGGGCGGTGAGACGTTCTTCGCCTCGCTGGCCCTCGCCCTCGGCCTCGCCGATGTCGTCACCGACGAGGCGGGCGGCATGCGGCTCGACACGCTGTTCATCGACGAGGGTTTCGGCAGCCTCGACGACCAGACCCTCGACGAGGTGCTGGACGTTCTGGACTCGCTGCGCGAGAGGGACCGCAGCGTCGGCATCGTCAGCCACGTCGGCGATCTGCGCCGGCGCGTCCCCGCCCAGCTGGAGGTCGTCAAGGAGCGCCACGGGTCCGCGGTGCGGCTGCGGACCGGCGGGTCGGGGGACTGAGCGGGAGGCCGCGGGCCGGCCGGTCAGCGGCTGATCGGCCGGCTCGGCAGCGGCGACGAGTACACCACGCTCGTCGTCACCGACCCCAGCGCGCCGACCTTCCCGGAGACCTCCTCGAGGTGGCGCATGGAGCGGGCGGCGACCTTCAGGACGAAGCAGTCGTCGCCCGTGACATGGTGTGCCTCGAGGATCTCCGGGGTCGTGTCCAGCAGGTCGTGGAACGGCTTGTAGTTCCCGTTCGGGTACCGCAGGCGGACGAACGCCAGGATGGGCAGTCCCAGCCGGTCCTGGTCGACCACCGCCGCGTATCCCTTGATGACGCCGGCCTCCTCCAGCCGGCGCACCCGCTCCGTGACGGCACTCGCCGACATGGAGACGGACCGGGCCAGCTCGGCGAAGCTGGCCCGGCCCTGCGTCTGGAGGGCCTGGAGGATGCGCCAGTCCGTGGCGTCCGGTGAATATCCGCTCATCCCTGAGAGATAGCAGGGGAATCACCGGCAGATCAAGGGATGTGCCGGTGATCTCCCCTTCAGGGAAGCGATCGGTGAGCCTAGATTTCTGATCATGACAACGACGCAGACCCATGCCCCGCAGAGCGCCGCAGCCCACCCCGTCCTGCGGGTGCCGCCCGCCGCCCCGGCCGCCGCGGCCGCGTACTTCAGGGCGAGCCTCGCCTTCCACGCCGACGTCTCCGACGTCGCCGCCGCCCTCGCGGCGGGCGGTGACCCCGGCTTCGTGGTGCTCGACTCCCGGTCGACCGAGTCCTGGGACCAGGGCCATGTGCCCGGCGCGATCCACCTGCCGACCGCGCTGATCCCCGAGCAGGCGGAGACCCTGCTCGACAAGTCCGTCCCCGTCGTCACGTACTGCTGGGGACCGGGCTGCAACGGCGCCACGCGCGCCGCGCTCGCCCTCGCCGAACTCGGCTTCCAGGTCAAGGAGATGCTCGGCGGCTTCGAGTACTGGGCGAGGGAGGGCTTCGCGTACGAGACGTGGCAGGGCAGTGCCACCCGCGACGCCGACCCGCTCACGGCGCCCGTCGCCGCGGACGACTGCGGCTGCTGATCCGGCCACTGCCGCAGGTCACGAGCGGGCGGGTGCCGCGAAAAGCGCGTGACGGTCTGCGCCTGGCCGACCATGACGGGCCGTCATGCCGAAGATCCCCCCTCCCGCCGCCGACGCCCTGCGCCGCGACCCGCTGCCCCTGCTCGGCCGGACCGCGCTGGTCACCGGTGCCAGCCGCAGAGGCGGCATCGGGTACGCGGTGGCCAGACGGCTCGCCGCGTACGGTGCGAGCGTCTGCGTGCACCACCATGTGCCGCACGACGCCGAGCAGCCGTGGGGCGCCGACCCCGGCGGCCCCGAGGCGGTCGCCGCCGGGGTGCGCGAGGCGCTCGCCGGCCCCGGGGCCCGTGTCGTCCACGCCGCGGCGGACCTGTCCGATCCCCACGCTCCGGCACGCCTGGTGACGACCGCGGCGGAGGCTCTCGGCGGCCGGCTCGACATCCTCGTGGCCAACCACGCGCTGAGTGGCTCCGACGGCGCACTCGACGCCGTCGACGCGCGGATGTTCGACGCCTACTGGGCGGTCGACACGCGCTCGGTGATCCTGCTGAGCCAGGCGTACGCGCGGCTGCGCGCGGAGCTGCCCGGCCGGCCGCCGGGCGGCCGGATCATGACGATGACCTCCGGCCAGGAGATCGCCTACGGCGTCGCCGAAGTCGCCCTGGCCTCCGCGACCCGTTCCCTCGCCACGTCGCTCGCCGGCCTCGCGGTCACGGTGAACTGCGTGAACCCCGGCCCGGTCGACACCGACTGCATGGACGGCGCGGACTACGACGCGATCGCAGCCCGCTTCCCGTCCGGCCGCTGGGGCATGCCCGACGACCCGGCGTGCCTCATCGCCTGGCCGGCGACGGACGAGGCGCAGTGGGTCACCGGCCAGGTGATCGACTCCGAGGGCGGCTTCCGCCGGGGCTGACGGCCGGTGGCCCACCGGGGGACGGGCGTGACCGCTGCGCGCGGCACACCCGTGGCCCTCACCCGGTCACAGCTTCGACAGCTCCTTTACCAGGTCGTCCAGTCCCAGCGGCCCCTGGGACAGGGCGGCCATGTGCCACGCCTTGGCGTCGAACGCGGCCCCGTGCGCGCGGCGGGCGTTCTCGCGGCCCAGCAGCCAGGCCCGCTCGCCCAGCTTGTAGCCGATCGCCTGCCCCGGCATGGACAGGTAGCGGGTCAGCTCGCTCTCCACGAAGTCCGCCGGGCGGCCGCTGTGGTTCCCGAAGAACTCCTGCGCCAGATCCGGGGTCCACCGCTCTCCCGGGCGGAAGGGCGAGTCCGCCGGAATACGGAGTCCCAGGTGCATGCCGATGTCCACGATCACCCGGCACGCGCGCATCATCTGTGCGTCGAGATAACCGAGCCGGCGCTCGGGATCGGGCAGGAAGCCCAGTTCGTCCATCAGCCGCTCCGCGTACAGCGCCCATCCCTCGGCATTGGCGCTCACCATGCCGATCGTCGCCTGGTAGCGGGAGAGGCGGTCGGCGACGTGCACCCACTGCGCCAGCTGGAGATGGTGGCCGGGCACGCCCTCGTGGTACCAGGTCGACACCAGGTCGTAGACGGGGAACCGGGTCTCGCCCCGCGTCGGAAGCCAGGTGCGTCCGGGGCGCGAGAAGTCCTCCGACGGCACGGTGTAGTACGGAGCCGCCGCGCCGCCGGGCGGGGCGATACAGGACTCCACTCTCCGTACGCGCTCGGCGAGTTCGAAGTGGGTGCCGTCCAGTGCCGCGATCGCGTCGTCCATCAGCTTCTGCAGCCAGGCGCGGACCTCCTCCTCGCCCTCGATGTGCTCGCCGTGCGCGTCGAGATGGGCCAGCGCCTCCCACGGGCCCGCGCCGGGCAGGATCTTGTCCGCCTCCGCCTCCATCTCGCCCAGCAGGCGGTGGTATTCGGACCAGCCGTAGGCGTACGCCTCGTCGAGGTCCAGGTCCGTGCCGTTGAAGTAGCGCGCCCAGCGGGCGTAGCGTTCGCGGCCGACGGTGTCCGGCGCGTCGGCGACGGCGGGGGTGTACACATCGCGCACCCAGTCGCGCAGCGCCACCAGGGACTCGGTCGCGGTGCCGGCCGCTACGTCCAGTTCGACGCGCAGCGACGAGGGGCCGTCCGCGACGAAGTCCTCGAACCAGCTGCGACCGCCGCCGATCCAGTCCGTCATCTGTCCGACGAACGTGCGGGTCGCCCGGGGCCCGGCGAACAGTTTCCGGTCGAGGCCGAGAGCGAGCGAGGCGCGGTAGCCCTCCAGGGCCCGCGGGACGGCGCGCAGCCGTTCGGCGACCGCGGCCCAGTCCTCCTCGGTCCGCGTCGGCGTCACGGTGAACACCTCCCGCACCGCGTGGGCCGGCGACCGCAGGTTGCTCACCGTCCGCAGGCCCTCGTCCGCCTCGTGCACGGCGAGCTCGGCGGTCAGCCGCTCGCGCAGCAGGCGGGCACAGCGCCGCTCGGCGTCGCTGTCGGCGCCCGGCAGCTTCTCGGCGGCGTCGAGGCCGGCGAGGGTGGCGCGGGCGAGGTCGGCGATCTCCTCCTGACCGGCCGGCGAGAAGTCGGGCAGGAGTCCGGAACTCCCCTTGACGCCCAGATACGTTCCGGCGATCGGATCGAGCTCGACGAGTGCGTCGACATAGGCGTCGGCGACCTGACGGGGCAGCGCGCTGCTGGAAGTGGGTGGCATGGGGCCATCCTCGTACGCGGAAGCCCTCCGCGTCATCACCATCAGGCGTCGGACGCCTGACGGCCCTGAGCGGGGGGCAGCAGCGGCCCGCACTCCCACTGCTGGAATATCAACCGGGTCTCCACACGGGCCACTTCGCGCTGCGAGGTGAACTCGTCCAGGACCAGCCGCTGGAGGTCCGCCATGTCGGTGACGGCCACGTGCACCAGGTAGTCGTCGGGGCCGGTCAGATGGAACAGCGCCAGCGACTCGGGCAGCGCCCGGATCCGCTCGACGAACGGTCCGATCAGTTCGCGCCGGTGCGGACGCACCTGGACCATCAGGAGGGCCTGCAGTCCGCGCCCGAGCCGGGCGGGGTCCAGGGAGAGACGGTGGCCGAGGATCACGCCGGAGCGGCGCAGCCTGGCGACCCGGTCCAAGCAGGTCGAGGGCGCCACACCGACCTCTGCCGCGAGCTCCCGGTAGGTGGTCCGGGCGTCGTTCTGCAGCAGACGCAGGATGTGCAGGTCCACCGGGTCCAGTGCGACAGATTCAGCCATCTTCCGAACGTAACACGGAGAAGAATCGCTACGTCCCGGTAGTTGTTCACAGTGCCGCCATGGAGAACGCAGCAGCGGCCACGCCCGCACCCCGGGCCCTGGCCACCGAAGCCGTACACGCCGGACGCGAGGACCTCGCGGAGCTGGGAGTGCACGCCCCGCCGCTCGATCTTTCGACCACCTACCCCTCCTACGACGCCGCTGCCGAGGCCGCACGGATCGACGCCTTCGCCGAGACCGGCGCCCGCCTCGACGGCCCGCCCGTCTACGCGCGGCTGGACAATCCCACCACCGCGCGGTTCGAGACGGCCCTCGCCAAGCTGGAGGGCACGGAGTCCGCGGTCGCGTTCGCCAGCGGCATGGCGGCACTCACCGCCGTGCTGCTGGTCCGCGCGAGCATGGGCCTGCGGCACGTCGTCGCCGTCCGGCCGTTGTACGGCTGCAGCGACCATCTGCTGAACGCCGGACTCCTCGGCACCGAGGTCACGTGGACGGATCCGGCCGGGATCACCGAGGCCCTGCGGCCCGACACCGGCCTCGTGATGGTGGAGACCCCGGCGAATCCGACCCTGGCCGAGGTCGACCTGCGCGCCGTGCGGCAGGCCTGCGGTTCGGTCCCGCTGCTCGTCGACAACACCTTCGCCACCCCCGTGCTCCAGCGGCCCGCCGAGGAGGGCGCCCGGCTGGTGCTGCACAGCGCGACCAAGTACCTGGGCGGGCACGGCGACGTGATGGGCGGCGTCGTGGCCTGCGACGAGGAGTTCGCGCGCAAACTGCGGCAGGTGCGGTTCGCCACGGGCGGCGTCCTGCACCCACTGGCCGGCTATCTGCTGCTGCGCGGGCTGTCGACCCTGCCCGTACGGGTCAGGGCCGCGTCGACCACCGCCGCCGAACTCGCCCGCCGGCTCGCCGCCGACCCGCGGGTCGCGCGCGTGCACTACCCGAGCATCGGCGGCGCGATGGTCTCCTTCGAGGTCTACGGCGACCCGCACGGGGTGATCGCCGGTGTCCGGCTGATCACCCCGGCGGTGAGCCTCGGCAGCGTCGACACCCTGATCCAGCACCCGGCGTCCATCAGTCACCGGATCGTGGCCGAGGGCGACCGGCGCGCTCACGGGGTCAGCGACCGGCTGCTGCGGATGTCGGTCGGCCTGGAGGACGTCGAGGACCTGTGGCGGGACCTGACCGAGGCGCTCAGCGCCAGGCCGGACGACGCCCTGGCCGCCCGGCGCCCGGGCGCGGCGGCCGAGGTCCTCAGCGCTCCGCCTGCTCGTAACGGATCGCAGGGCGTACCGGCACCGCATCCAGCCGTGCGGTGACGACCAGAGTGCCTTCCTCGATCTGGTAGTCCAGCGGCAGGCCGAGGCCGCGCATCGCCGCGACCATCCCGGTGTTCGACGACTGCGTGACGGCGTAGACGCTGTCGCAGCCGGCCTCGGCGGCCAGGGCCACCAGACGGCCGAGCAGCTCCGATCCGATGCCGCGGCGCTGCCACTCGTCCTCGACGAGGAGGGCGACCTCGGTCTCGTCGCCGTCCCACAGCAGATGGCCGAGGGCGACCAGCCGGCCCGAGGCCGTCTGCACCGCGAGCGTGCGGCCGAAGCGCGGGCTGAGCAGGTGGTTGAGGTAGCGGTTGGCGTCGCCGACGGGGCCGTGGTACCGCAGGCTCAGCGTCCGGTCCGAGCAGCGCTCGTGCATGGCGACCGCCGCCTCCACGTCGCCCTGGTCGGCGCGGCGGACGGTGATCTCGTTGCCCTCGGGGAGGGTGAGCACGTCCTGGCTGCGCGGGATGCGCGGGCCGAGGCGGGCGTCCAGCTCGACGAGCGCACGGACGCGGGCGAACTCGGTGGGGGTGAAGGGCAGGTAGGGACGTTCGACGGTGATCGCGCCGCCGTTCGGATCGCGCAGATGCATCACGGTCTCTTCCAGGACGCCCTCCACCGGCGGCATGTCGCCGGTCGGCCGGCCGCTCAGCGAGAGCGCCGGGCGCGAGCGGATCGTGCAGCGTCCGAGCAGCTGGCGCAGGGCGAGCGGCAGCTCCGCGGCGTCGAGGGCGGTGCGCGTGGCGAGGCCGAGCACGCGGGTCGGGGTGTCGACGAGGTCGTGCGCGTCGGCACGCTCGGTCCAGGTGTTCGTGCCGCCGGCCGCGGCGATCTCGCCGCTGAGCTGCTGAGCCTGGAGCGCGGCGGGGGCGCGCAGCAGGAACTCGTCCACCGTGCCGTCGCCCAGCGGGTGCGTCTGCAGGGTCAGGATGTCGACGTCGAGGTGGGCCAGGGCGGTGCAGAGGGCGGCCAGGCTGCCGGGGGCGTCCTTGACGGTCGTGCGCATCCGCCACAGCACGGTCTCGCGCGGCTCGTCGCCGGACAGGTCCGGGCCCCTCCCCTCGGCGGGGGCCGTGGTGTCCGGTGCTGCCGTGGTGGGAGGCGCATGACTGTGGCGCCGTGCCCACCATGTGTGGAACGCCGCCGTGGCGATCAGCGCGACGGCGGAGGCGACGAGCAGGAACGGGCCGTCGGGGCCGTGTCCGATCAGGCTGGCGATCGCGTCGGCGACGGCGACGGCGGTGAACAGGGCGGCCAGTTCGACGAGGTCCCGCCGCCAGTGGTGCGGACGGCGGGCACTCTTTGCAGAAGTCACATCGGTCATGGCATCACTGTGACCGAAGGGTGTTGCGTGATCACGAACGCTTTGTGACTGATGGGTTAAGTGCCCATCTGGACTGCTATCAGCTGGTTTTGGCTGTTTCTGGCGTGCGATGTTCGCTTCCCTGACGCAGTGCGGCCAGCAACCGTGACGCCTGGACCACGAGCCGGGACGAACCGCCCCGTCCCGCCTGCTCCGTCAGTCCCGCGACCAGGCCGGAGCCCGCGGCCCGCGACGCCGTGTCCGGACCGCAGCGCTGAACAGTCGGCGGCCACCTCCAGTATCTCGCCCAGACCGCGCGGAGCGGGCGCGACGGCCGGCAGGGCGGGCAGCGCGGCCGAAAGCAGCCCCCACACCGTCCTGAACGCCCCGGTCGCCGCAGCCGTACGGGCCGGGTCCGCAAGGCGGTTGAGCTTCACCGTTCCCTCCGCACCAGCGCCGTCCCGGCCCACGCTGTCGGCGGTCCGGAGGCCACGTGGCACCCCGAACCCGTAGTCGCAGAAGCACCCATGGCGTGGGCGCGCACCCGCACCGGTGCGCGCCCACGCCATGGGGCAGGTGACCGCCGTCAGAAGGACGTGAGTCCGAGCAGACGCTCCTTGGTGCCGTCGCCGTCCTGCGAGGGCCAGGTCCAGTCGAGGCTGCCGGCGGCCTGCAGAGCCGTCTTGACGCTCTGCGGCAGTGCGCCGGGGTGGGTGGCCCGGTACAGCGCTGCGCCGCCCGCGACGTGGGGCGCGGCCATCGAGGTGCCGGACAGCGTGGTGTAGCCGCCGGTGTTGGAGGTGGAGCGGATGCACACGCCGGGCGCGATCAGGTCGACGTCGGAGCCGTAGTTGGAGAAGTCGGCGAAGGTGTCGTCCTGGTCGCTGAGGCACGTCGGCCGGCCGAGACGCCCCGGCTTGCCGTCGAAGTCGGCCAGGGCGCTGACGGTGATCACTTCGTCGTACGCGGCGGGGATCATGTTCTTGGCGTCGGCGTGGTTGTTGCCGGCCGCTACGGTGTAGGTGACGCCCTTGGCGACGGAGTTGCAGATCGCCTGGTGCATGGCGTCGTTGTTGCTCTTGCCGCAGTTGCCGTCGTCGGTTCCCGCGCCGCCCAGGCTCATGTTGGCGACCTCGATCTCGTCGGCGTGCTGGGTGACGTAGTCGATGCCACAGACGACCGCCGAGGTGGTGCCGCTGCCCAGGGGGTCGAGCACCTGCACCGGCCAGAGCCGGACGCCCGGCGCCGTACCGACCACCCCGGTGCCGTTGTCCAGGGCACCGATGGTTCCGGCGACATGCGTGCCGTGACCGTGCCAGTCGGAGGGGGGCAGGACGGGCAGCCAGCAGTTCTTGCCGCCGGCCCGGTGCACGTTGAGGTCGGGGTGGTTCGGGTTGATCCCGGTGTCGATGACGGCGACGTCGGCGTTCACCCGGGTGTCGACACCGTCGATGGCCGCCGTGGGGCTCTTGTCGGCCTCTACCCGGTCCACACCGGTCGGGACGGACTGAGCGGTGGCCTGTACCCGCCGGTCGGGCTCCACCGAGCGCACTCGCGGGTCGTCGGCGAGGGTGGCCGCGACGCTCGGGCTCATGGACGCGGAGTAGCCCTGGAGGGCGTAGCGGTACACGTGCTGCACATCGGCACCCAGGGTGGCGGCCTGCTCGACAGCCGCGTTCACGGCCGCTTCCACGCCGGCAGCGTCGGCAGCGGCTGTGTCCTTGAGGGTCACGATGTAACGGCCGGGAACCTGGTCGGACTGCGGAGGCGCCTTGGCCACCGCCGGGGCCAGCGGTGCGGCGGCAAGAGTGAGCGCGAGGAGGGCCACAGGGAAGATTTTGGGCATCCCAGACCTTTCGTGAGGGCATAGAGACCGGAGAGCAACGCGGTGTTCCGGACAATTTGTCGTAGCGTGTACATTTCGCTACCGCGCTCACAGCTAGCAGGTTCGCGGCGGTGGCGGCAGGCCGACATTCGGCGTTCACCGGATTCGCTGACCCTCTGTCAACCATGTGGTCCTGTGGCGACCGTGCTCCCGGCCGCAGCCCGAGGTCGCCCCCGGGCTGCCGTGCCCCGTGAACGACCGTCGGCCGTGCCTTCCGGGAGCGGAAGAGCACGGCCGACGGCCACGTCCGGCACCAGGGCGAGGCCGGCACCGTTGCGGCGCCCGCGCCGGTCCGGTGCACCACGAGGCGCGGACAGCCGGTGCCCCGACGCCCGCGGCTACTGCCCCACGCGCCCCGGCTGGAGCGTCTTGGTGAACAGGACCGTTCCGCCCTCGGCGCGCAGCCGTACCGTCAACTCGCCGCTGTCACCGTCGATGTCCACCTCGCCGAAGTACTGCGGTGACTCCATCGGCGACACGTTCGCCCGCTGCGGGGCACGCACGAAGACGCGGTCGGGGCCGAACGTGGCGTCGAGCGCGTTCGCCGGGAAGCCGCCCGCGGCGAGCGGGCCCGAGACGAACTCCCAGAACGGCGCGAAGTCCTTGAACACCGCACGCTCGGGCGCGTAGTGCTGGGCCGACGTGTAGTGCACGTCGGCGGTCAGCCACACCGTGCCGGTGATGCGGCGGTGCTTGACGTACCGCAGCAGGTCGGCGATCTGCAGTTCGCGTCCGAGCGGCGCCCCCGGGTCGCCCTGCGCCACGGCCTCGAAGTTCGCCGAGCCGTCCGGCACGATCAGGCCGAGCGGCATGTCGGAGGCGATCACCTTCCACACCGCGCGCGACCGGGACAGTTCGCGCTTGAGCCAGGCGAGCTGCTCCGCGCCGAGGATGCCCTGGGTGTCGTCGGCCTGCCGGCCCGGCGAGTTGGCGTTGCGGAAGCTGCGCATGTCGAGGACGAACACGTCCAGCAGGGGCCCGTGGTGCACCACCCGGTGGATGCGGCCCTCGCTCCCGCGCGCGGAGAGCGTGCCGACGGGGAAGTACTCGGCGAACGCCCGCATCGAGCGCCGCGCGAGCACGTCGACGTTCTTCTCCGTGTACCGCGCGTCCTCGAGGATCTGGCCCGGGTACCAGTTGTTGCGCACCTCGTGGTCGTCCCACTGCACGATCGTCGGGACCTGCGCGTTGAACCGCCGCACGTTCTCGTCGAGCAGGTTGTAGCGGAAGTTGCCGCGGTACTCGTCCAGCGTCTCGGCGACCTTGGACTTCTCCTCGGTCACGAGGTTGCGCCACACCCGCCCGTCCGGCAGGGTCACGCTCGGCACGAGCGGCCCGTCCGCGTAGACGGTGTCACCGCTGCACAGGAAGAAGTCCGGGTCGAGACGGCGCATCTCCTCGTACGCGCGGTAGCCGCCGATGTCCGGGTTGATGCCCCAGCCCTGCCCGGCGATGTCGCCCGACCACAGGAACCGCACGCCCTGCCGGCGCCGCGCGGGTGCGGTGCGGAAGGCGCCCTGGACCGTCTCGCCGGTGCGGCGGGGGTCGTCCGGGTCGACGAGCGTGACGCGGTAGTGGACCTGCTCGCCGGGCGGCAGCCCGTGCAGCGCGGTCGTCCCGGTGAAGTCGGTGTCCGGCCCCAGCAGCGGACCGTGCCAGGTGCGCGGCCGGCGGAAGGACTCCGTCGCCGACGTCTCCACGATCATGCGGGCGGGCCGGTCGGAACGCACCCAGACGAGTCCCGACGTCGTCGTCACGTCACCGGTCTGCACCCCCCACGCCGCGCGCGGCCGGCCCGACAGCGCCAGGGCGGGGGCCGATCCCGCGGCCGGCAGGGCCAGCGCCGCCGAGGCGGCGCCCGTTCCGCGCAGGACGGAACGGCGGGCGGGGGTGAATCTCCGGGGGCTCTGGGACATCGCTGCGCCTCCATACGGGGTCCGGACGGTGTGCCGCCATGCCTAATGCCCGGCCGCGGCGGGGACAAGAACCCCAAATGAACAGCCGGATGCGCTCGTTGTGTCACGGCCCGCCCGGCCCCCGTGTCCCCGTGGCCCCGGGCACGCGGGAGGCGTCAGCGGCTGCCGTCCAGCAGGACGCGGGCGACGAGCGCCGGGTCGTCGCTCATCGGCACGTGGCCGCAGCCCGGCAGCCGTACGAGCCGTGCGCCGGGGATCACGTGCTTGGCACGCAGCCCCTGGCGGCGGAGCAGGAGCCGGTCCTTGGTGCCCCAGCCGATGGTGACGGGAATGTCGCGGATGTCGTCGGTGAACAGCACGTCCCGGCCGGCCGCGAGGGTCCGGTGGAAGCCGGTGGCCCTGCGCAGGGCGTACGTCTCGGCGACGGCGGCCTCGGGCGAACGGCGGGCGGGCCGGGCGTAGATGGTGCTCACGAGCGCCGTGCGGCCCACGGCGGAGCGGGACAGCCGCTCGATCACCGGCCCGGGCATCGAGGTGGCGCCCACCCGCATCGCGCGCAGCAGCCCGAAGGCGTAGATCCGCTCGCGCTCCGACCAGAAGCCGCCGGGGGACAGCGCGGTGACCGACCGCACGAGCTTCTCGCGGCCGAGTTCCAGGGCGAGCAGCCCGCCCAGCGAGTTGCCCGCGGCGTGGGGGCGCTCGATGCCGACGGCCTCGCAGAACGCGCCCAGCGCGGCGCCGACCGTACCGAGGCTGTACGGCAGCCCGTCCGGCAGTGCGGCCGAGGCGCCGAAGCCGGGCAGGTCCACGGCGACGACGTCCCGTTCCGTGGCGAGGATGTCCATCACGGGCTCCCATGCCTGCCAGTGGTGGCCGATGCCGTGGAGCAGCAGCAGCGGTTCGCCGGCGCCCCTGCGCTCGTAGTGCAGGGTCAGGGTGCGGCTGCCGTCGGCGGCCTGGACGGCGAACGCGATCTCTTCGGCCATGTAGCCAACTCCCTGAGCACCCGAAGGATGTAGACGGCTTGTCAGTAATAATTACCGCTCGGTAGCCGACAGTTCAAGAACCGTGGCGCAGACGCCTGCCGATGTGCCCCGTGCCGCACTGATACCTCCTGGACACCCGGGGTCGCGTCGGCTGGGATGGGATCGTGGCAACCGACACCGTGACCGACGTCTTCGAAGAACACCGGCCCGTCCTGACCGGCGTGGCCTACCGCATGCTCGGGCGCGTCGCCGACGCAGAGGACGTGGTCCAGGAGGCGTGGCTGCGCTGGTCCGCGGACGCCCGTGACGACGTGCGCGAGCCGCGCGGTTTCCTCGTACGCATCACGACCCGCCTCGCCATCGACCGGCTGCGGCACCTCCAGTCGCGCCGTGAGTCCTACGTGGGGCCCTGGCTGCCCGAGCCGATCGTCACCGACTTCGGCCCGTCGGTCCCCGACACCGCCGAGCAGGCCGTCCTCGCCGACTCCGTCTCGCTGGCCGTGCTCGTGGTCCTCGAATCCCTCTCGCCGCTGGAACGCGCGGTGTTCGTGCTCCGGGAGGCCTTCGGCTTCCCGTACGCGGAGATCGCCGCCACCCTGGAGAAGACCGAGGCGGCCGTGCGTCAGCTCGCCGGCCGCGCCCGCAAGCACGTCGACGAGCGCAGGCGCCGCTACGACGTCGACCCCGGCGAATGCCGTGCACTGACCGAACGGTTCCTCGCTGCGGCGGCCGGAGGCGACCTGTCCGGACTGCTCGCCCTGCTCGCCCCCGACGTGACTCTGGTCGGCGACAGCGGCGGCAAGTCCAAGGCGCCGCTGCGGGTCATGCGCACCGCCGACAAGGTGGGCCGCTTCCTCTTCGCGGTGTCCCGGCAGCCGCTCGAGGAGATGGAGGTCCGCTTCGTCGAACTCAACGGCGCACCCGCGCTGCTGATCCTGTCGGGCGGGCGGCCGGACAGCGTCTTCCAGATGGAAGTCCTCGACGGGCGCATCAGCTGCGTCTATATCGTTAGAAACCCGGACAAGCTCGCCTCGCTGGCCGTCGCCGGCACCGCCTGAAACCGCCTGCGCCCCACGTCGGACCCGCGTCCGCTTGCGGATGCGGGGTCTTGTGCTGCCCCGCGACGCCTCGGTACGAACACCCTGTGAACGCTCTGCGAAGCGACACGGTTCCCCTGCGTGACCGCCGCAGCATTGGTCTTGACCAAGAGTGGGACCCGTCCTATGGTCGCAGGGATAGTGCAGGAACCTTTAATAAACAAGGGCGCGGAAAGCCGCCGGGACACGGCGATTGCGGAGGATCAGGGTGGGGACCACGCAGCTGGACACGGTGCCGGAACCTAAGTACTGGCACCTCAAGACCGTGATCGGCGAAGCGCTCGACTCGGACTTCTCGGTGGGCGAGATCCTGCCCAACGAGCGTGATCTCGCCGCCCGTTTCGGAGTCGCCCGCGCCACGCTCCGGCAGGCGCTCGAACAACTCGAGCTCGAAGGCCGCCTCCAGCGCCGCCGCGGCGTCGGCACCACCGTCGCGCCGCCCCGCAGGGGCGTCGACGTCTCGCCGTCGCCGCACGACTGGCCGGGCGCCGGCGCCACCGAGGCATGGCAGGCCACCGAGTGCGGCTCCGCGGTACCGCCCGCGTCCGTCGCGCGCCTGCTGGACCTCGACGGTGACGAGGAGACGCACGTGGTGCGCCGCGTGCGCGCCGACCACGGTCAGCCCGTCGCCACGGAGCTCCTCTACGTGCCGGCCTCCTCCGTGCCCGACCTGCCGGCCATCGACGCCCCTTCCGGTCCCGCGCTCGCCCGCGGCGTCCTGCGCGACCTGGCCCGCCTCGACCTGGAGGGCCAGGACCGCGCGGTGGAGCT
The DNA here is from genome assembly GCF_053591895.1 of Streptomyces sp. NPDC002867. NCBI lineage: Bacteria > Bacillati > Actinomycetota > Actinomycetes > Kitasatosporales > Streptomycetaceae > Streptomyces > Streptomyces sp. NPDC002867. The sequence continues at coordinate 103,779 of NZ_JBSFUR010000009.1, forward strand.
GGGCTCCGCCGGCGCCGTCGACGCCAAGGAGCTGGACCGGCTGCCCGGCGCCCCCGTCCTGGTCGTCACCACGCGCTACTTCTCCGAAGGCCGCACCGCCGCCGTGTCCGTCGCGACCTACCGGGCCGACACCTGCCGGCTCACCTTCGGCGCCTACGGGGACCTGGAGATCAGCCACGGGGCCGAGGAGCGCCGCGCCTCCTGACGGAGGGTCCACCGCCTTCTCCCGCGGCCCGTCGCCGAGCGCCCCGCTCGGCGGGGGGCCGTTGCCCGCGGCCGGGTGTGCAGGCGTCGCACCGCCCGGTCCCGGACCCGCCGGTCCTCAACGGCGGGCCGTCACCGTGCCCTCCACGGCGAACAACTGCTCCTCCACGTGGTCGAGCGCCAGCCGCAGCGCACCCGTCGCCACCGCGGCCTCGCCCAGCAGCGACAGGGTCACCCGCGGCGGCCGCAGACAGTAACGGGACAACTCGTCGCGCAGCGGCTCCAGTACGCCGTCGAGCCCGGCCGCCCAGCCGCCGATCACCACCAGCTCCGGATCGAGCGCCAGCACCAGCGCGGCGACGTCGTGCACGAGGCGCTGGTTGAAGCGGTCGACAGCGGCCCGCGCCCGCTCGTCCCCGCTCTTCGCGAGCGAGAACACGTCGGCGACCGCCTGTTCGTCCAGCGGATGCAGCGGCTCGTCCGTCGTCGACAGCAGTCTCTCCGGGGTCACCTCGCGGCCCAGCAGGTGCAGCGCCCCGATCTCGCCCGCCGCGCCGCCGTAGCCCCGGTGCAGCCTCCCGCCGATCAGCGATCCGGCACCCGGGCTCAGCCCGGCCAGGACGAACACGATGTCGTCCGATTCCGTGGCCGCGCCCTTCCAGTGCTCGGCGACCGCGGCCGCGTTGGCGTCGTTCTCCACCAGCACCGGACAGCGGAAGGACCGGCGCAGCCGGTCCCCGAGCGGCAGCCCCGTCCAGCCGGGCAGCGCCGTCGACAGCCGCACCGTGCCGTCGGTCTCCACGATCCCCGGCGAGCCCACGCCCACCGCCCGCAGACTGCTGCGCGCCACACCGGTCCTGCGGAGCACGTCCGCGACGACCGTGCGCACCTTCTCCAGCCTGTCGTCCGCCGACGCCGTCTCCGACACGTCCCGGGAGCCGGCGCCGATGATGCGCCCGTCGAGACCCGACATCAGCACCGCGACCCGGTGCGCCCCGATCTCGATGCCCAGCAGATGACCGGCCTCGGCGCGGAACCGGAAACGGCGGGCCGGGCGCCCCTGCCGGCGAGCCTCGCCCTCCTCGGGAACGCTCTCGACGACCAGACCGGCCTCGACCAGCCCCTCGACCACGCCCTCGACCGTCGGCCTGGACAGTCCGGTGATCCGGGTCAGGTCCGTGAGCGTGGAGGAGTCGGCGCCGCGCAGGGAATGGAGTACCACTGCGGAGTTGATCCGCCGCAGCAGCGACGGGTCTCCGCCGGTCAGCCGCCCCACTGTGTGTCCTTCCAGCTCGAGCGCGTGTCTGCGGGATCGTACTCGCTGCCGCCGCTCGCCGCGCGCACGCCCCGGAGGGCGTCGGCCGTCCGCCTCGGGCGCGGCTCGTGGGTCGCCCGGGCGCAGGGCTCGGCACGCCGTGGCCGAACGCCGCCTGACGGTGTGCCAATTGTCAGTCGGGGCCGCTTTACTGGCGTCATGACCACTGCACAGCACCTCGCTGCGATCGACCTGCTGCGGGGCCGGGCGTTCCCGGCCGTGCGCGGCCGGTCGGAGCTCGGCGACAGTGGCCCCGGCTACCACCTCGCCCGCCTCCCCCCGGCGGGGGCGGACGGGCAGGAGTGCGGCGTGCGGCAGGAGGAGGCGGCCGAGCAGTGCCGCGCGGAGTGCGAGGCGCTGGCCGACGCGCTCAGCACCCGCTGGGGGCAGCCGCAGCGGGTCAGCCTGTGGTCGGTCTCGGTGAGGAGCATCGCGGGGGAGGAGGTTCCGGACCCGTGGGAGGAGCTCGGCCAGGTCGCGGACGACCTCCATCTGTGGCGGGTGGACGGCCACTGGATAGCCGTCGGCGTCGCGCGCGCGGACGAGCACCGGTGGGAACTGCTCGCGGTCGTCACGGAGACGGACCCTCCCTGAGGCAGTTCCGGGCGGCCCGCTCAGGCAGGAGCGTCGGCCGCCTCGGCGGCCTCCCGCAGCTCCCCGTACGCCGCCGCCATGGTCTGCGCCGTCCAGTGGGCGTTCAGCCCGCTCGGATTGGGCAGCACCCAGATCCGGGTGTCCCCGATCGTCCGCTCCTGCGGTCCGATCGCGGCCCCGCGTTCGCCGAAGGCCGTGCGGTACGCGGTCACGCCGACCACCGCGAGCCAGCTCGGCCGCAGCCGCTCCACCTTCGCGGTGAGGATCCGTCCGCCCTCGCGGTACTCCTGCGCACTCAGCTCGTCGGCGCGTGCCGTGGCCCGCGCCACCACGTTCGTGATCCCCAGCCCGAGCGCCGGCAGCTCGTGCTGCTCCGACGGCTTCAGCAGCCGTGGCGTGAAGCCCGACAGGTGCAGCACGGGCCAGAACCGGTTGCCGGGACGGGCGAAATGGTGGCCCGTGGCGGCCGTCATGAGCCCGGGGTTGATCCCGCAGAACAGCACGCGGAGGCCGTCCGCGACGACATCCGGCACGAGCCGGTCGCGGGCGGCCTCCAGCTCCGCCGGTCCGAGCCGGGTCAGAGGATCGCTCCCGGGGCGTACCCTGCGGCCTCGGGGTGCTGCTTGGCGATCTCCTCGATGCGGGAGACGAGAACGGCCACCTGGTCGGCGGCCGCGCCGGTGAACGACAGCTTGTCCGCCATCAGCTCGTCCAGCTGCGCCCGGTCCAGCGGGATGCGCTCGTCGGCGGCCAGCTTGTCGAGCAGCTCGTTGCGCTCCGCGCCCTGCTCGCGCATCGCGAGCGCGGACGCCACCGCGTTCTCCTTGATGGCCTCGTGCGCGACCTCGCGGCCGACACCGGCGCGTACCGCGCCCATCAGCACCTTGGTCGTGGCGAGGAAGGGCAGGTAGCGGTCCAGCTCGCGGGCGACCACGGCCGGGAACGCGCCGAACTCGTCGAGCACCGTCAGGAACGTCTCGACCAGGCCGTCGAACGCGAAGAACGCGTCCGGCAGCGCCACGCGGCGGACCACGGAGCAGGACACGTCGCCCTCGTTCCACTGGTCGCCGGCGAGCTCACCGGTCATCGAGGCGTAGCCGCGCAGGATCACCATGAGGCCGTTGACGCGCTCGCAGGAGCGGGTGTTCATCTTGTGCGGCATGGCGGACGAACCGACCTGGCCCGGCTTGAAGCCCTCGGTCACCAGCTCGTGACCGGCCATCAGACGGATCGTCTTGGCCACGGAGGACGGGGCCGCCGCGAGCTGCACCAGCGCCGAGACGACGTCGTAGTCCAGCGAGCGCGGGTAGACCTGGCCCACGGAGGTGAAGGCGTGCGCGAAGCCGAGGTGGGCCGCGATGCGCTGCTCCAGCTCGGCCAGCTTGCCGGCGTCGCCGCCCAGCAGGTCGAGCATGTCCTGTGCGGTGCCGACCGGGCCCTTGATCCCGCGCAGCGGGTAGCGGCCGAGGAGGTCCTCGAGCCGGCTGTAGGCGACCAGCAGCTCGTCGGCGGCCGTCGCGAACCGCTTGCCGAGCGTCGTGGCCTGCGCGGCCACGTTGTGCGAGCGGCCCGCCATGACCAGCTCCGCGTACTCGCCGGACAGCTTGCCCAGCCGCGCGAGCACCGCCACGGTGCGGTCGCGCATCAGCTCCAGGGACAGCCGGATCTGCAGCTGCTCGACGTTCTCGGTGAGGTCGCGCGAGGTCATGCCCTTGTGGACGTGCTCGTGCCCCGCGAGGGCGTTGAACTCCTCGATGCGGGCCTTCACATCGTGGCGCGTGACCTTCTCGCGCTCGGCGATGGAGGCCAGGTCGACCTGGTCGAGCACGCGCTCGTAGTCGGCGATCGCCGCGTCCGGCACGTCGATTCCCAGGTCCTTCTGGGCGCGCAGCACCGCGAGCCAGAGCTGACGCTCCAGCTTGACCTTCTGCTCGGGGGACCAGAGGACGGCGAGCTCCGTGGAGGCGTAGCGGCCGGCCAGGACATTGGGGATGCGAGGCTTCGCAGACACAGCAGTCACGTGACCAGATTCTACTGGCGGTTTCTGCAGGCCAGCGCCACGGTCCCGGTTGTACCTTGCTACGAACCGGCGACACGGTCCGGCCGCAGGACCAGGTCCTGCGTCGCCGGCGGCTCGTACGGCAGGAGTTCGGGCCGCTTCGCCGGCCGGCCGTCACCCGACGAGCGGCCCGTCAGCCGCCGCGCGATCCACGGACCCAGGTGCTCGCGCGCGAAGCGCAGGTCGGCCGCCCTGCGCGCCGCCCAGCCCGCCCGCGCCGGCGGGGGCAGCAGCGCCTGCCAGTCGGTCTCGGCGTCCAGGCCCAGCGTCTGCCACACGGCCTCGGCGACGCGAGCGTGTCCCTCGGCCGTCAGGTGCAGCCGGTCCACGTCCCACATCCGCTGGTCGCCCAGCACCGGCGAGCCGTAGACGTCGACCACCAGCGCGCCGTGCCGCGCCGCCAGCGCGTCGACGTGGGCGAACAGCTCCTCCATGCGCGGGCGGAACCGTTCCATCACGGGGCCGTTGCGGCCCGGGCTGCGCATCAGGATCAGCGTCCCGCACGAGGGGGCGAGCCGCTCCACCGCCTCCTCCAGCAGACCGCGCACCCTGGCCATGTCGCACTTGGGGCGCAGGGTGTCGTTGAGCCCGCCGACGAGGGTGACCACATCGGCCTCCATCGCGGCCGCCACGTCGACCTGCTCGGAGACGATCTGGCCGATCAGCTTCCCGCGCACGGCGAGGTTCGCGTAGCGGAAGCCCGGCGTACGGGCCGCCAGGCGCGCCGCCAGCAGATCGGCCCACCCGCGGTAGGAGCCGTCGGGGAGCAGGTCCGACATCCCCTCGGTGAACGAATCACCCACCGCGACAAAGCTCGTGTAATTGGCATGCGTCTCCATGGCGGAGCGATCCTACCGCGCGGTAAGGTCCGTCGGTTCCGTACCGGGAGGGGAGCATTCGTGAGCGACGCACTGCTCAACGCGCTGGCCGAAGCGCTGGCCGATGTGGTGATCTCGATCGACACCTGTGACGACGACGTACTCGACCCGGACACCGCGGTGAAGTGGCTGGAGACCACGGGATCCCTGCTCGACCGGCTCCCGCCCGCCGACCGGCGCGAGCTCGCCCGGCTCTTCCGGCGCACCGCCCGCAGGTACCCCGAAGGTGCCCGGCGCGACGAGCTGCTGCGCATACCCGACGGCTTCGGCCTCGACGACGACCAGCACGAGCTGTACTGCGACGCCATCGAGCACATCGAGCGGCGCTTCGTGGCGACCGTACGGGAGGCGGATCCGGCCGCGCCGGTGACCACCTGCCCGGGCTGGACCTTCGCCGACCTCGTACGCCACCACGGCACCACGCACCGCTGGATGGAGCACCTGGTACGGACCCGGGCCTGCGAGCGCGTCCGGTCGCGCGAGATCCCCCTCGACCTGCCCGACGACCCGGCCGCCTTTCCGGACTGGCTCGCCCGCGGCGCGGACAGCGTGCTCGGCATGCTGCGCAAGGTCGACCCGGACACCCCGATGTGGTCCAACGGGGCGGACCGGCGAGTGGCCTACTTCCCGCGCCGGCTGCTGTTCGAGGCGCTGGTCCACCTCGCCGACGCGGAGCTGTCGCTGGGGCGCGAGCCGAGCGTCGATCCGGGCACGGCGGCGGACGGGATCGAGGAGTTCCTGGAGAACCTGCCGTACTTCTCGTGGCTCGCCGAACCGGTGTCACGCCTCGCGAACGGCTCCGTCGTCCTGACGGCGACGGACACCGGAGCGTCCTGGACGGCCGGGTTCGGCGAGGCGGGTTTCCGCTGGTCGAAGTCCGCGACGGCCGAGCCGTCGGCGCGCGTCGAGGGCCGGGCCGGTGACCTGCTGCTCCTGACGTACGGCCGCCGCTCGGCGGACGATCCGCGCTTCACGGTCACGGGAGACGCGTCCGTGCTGGCGTCCTGGCTCGCCGCGACGGCGTTCTGAGCGACGCCGCTCCGCGAGCGGATCCCGCACGGACCGGGGCCGGGAGGCATCGTGCTCTCCCGGCCCCGGGACCGCCCGCGGACGTCGCGCGTCAGGCGGGACGGCCCACCAGCTCGCGCAGGATGTCCTCCATCGTCACCAGCCCCTCCGGCCTGCCCTGCTCGTCGAGGACGGCCGCCAGGTGGGTGCGGCTGCGGCGCATCGCGGTGAGCACGTCGTCCAGCGGCGTCGTGGCCCGCACCCGGGCGATCGGGCGCATCGCGCCCACCGGGAACGGCACGTCACGCGGAGCGGCGTCCAGCGCGTCCTTCACATGGAGATAGCCGAGGATGCGACGTCCCGCGTCCACGACCGGGAAGCGGGAGTACCCCGACTCCACCGACAGCTGCTCCAGCTGCTCCGGCGTCGTCCCGTCCTTCGCGTACACGACCTGCTCGATCGGCATCACCACATCCCGCACCGGCCGGCGTCCGAGCTCCAGCGCGTCCCGCAGCCGTTCCGCCGAGCGGTCGTCGAGCAGGCCCGCCTCGCCCGAGTCCTGCACGAGGCTCGCCAGCTCGTCGTCCGAGAACGTGGCGGACACCTCGTTCCTCGTCTCGACCCTGAGCAGCTTGAGCAGCCCGTTCGCGAGGGCGTTCACGGTGAAGATCACCGGGCGCAGCGCCCGTGCCAGCGCGACCAGCGGAGGCCCGAACAGCAGCGCGCTGCGCACGGGCTCCGACAGTGCGATGTTCTTCGGCACCATTTCGCCGAGCAGCATGTGCAGATACGTCGCGAGCGCCAGCGCGATCACGAACGAGATCGGGTGGACGGCGCCGTGCGGCACGCCCACCGCGTCGAAGACCGGTTCCAGCAGATGGGCGATGGCCGGCTCGGCGACGATGCCGAGTACCAGGGTGCACAGCGTGATGCCCAGCTGGGCCGCCGCCATCAGCGCCGAGACGTGCTCCAGACCCCACAGCACGCTGCGCGCCCGCCGGTTCCCGGCCTGCGCCTCCGGCTCGATCTGGCTGCGCCGCACCGAGATCAGCGCGAACTCGGCACCGACGAAGAAGGCGTTGAGCACCAGGGTCAGCAGACCGATGAAGAGCTGGATCGCGATCATCGTCCGGCCTCCTCGGCCACATCGCCTTCGGCGGCGTCGAGCGGTGCGTGCATCAGCACGCGCGCGGCGCGGCGCCCGGTGGCGTCGACCACGTCCATCTGCCATCCCCCGAGATCGATCCGGTCGCCCTTGGCGGGGATGCGGCCCAGTTCGGTGGCGATGAGACCGGCGAGGGTCTCGTAGGGGCCGTCGGGGACCCGCAGCCCTATGGTCTCCAGCTGGTCGGTACGGGCGGCGCCGTCCGCGGACCACAGCCTGCGGCCGTCCGCGTCCTCACCGGCCCGCGCCAGGTCGGGCGTCTCGTGCGGGTCGTGCTCGTCGCGCACCTCGCCGACGACCTCCTCGACGATGTCCTCCATCGTCACCACGCCTGCCGTGCCGCCGTACTCGTCGATGACGACGGCCATCGTGGACTTGCCCGTCAACTGGTCCAGCAGCCGGTCCACGGTCAGCGTCTCGGGCACCAGCACCGGCTCACGCAGCAGGTCCGAGATCGAGTGACGGGCCCGGAGCTCCGCCGGGACCGTCAGGATGTCCTTGATGTGCGCGATGCCGACGACGGTGTCCAGGCTGCCCCGGTAGACGGGGAAGCGGGACAGGCCGGTCGCGCGCGTGGCGTTGGCGACGTCCTCGGCGGTGGCGGACGCGTCGAGAGCCATGACCTGCACGCGCGGCGTCATGACGTTCTCCGCGGTCAGCTCCGCCAGGTTCAGCGAGCGCACGAACAGCTCGGCGGTGTCCGCCTCCAGCGCGCCCGCCTTGGCGGAGTGCCGGGCCAGGGCCACGAGTTCCTTGGGGCTGCGTGCGGACGCGAGCTCCTCCGTCGGCTCCATGCCGAGGCGGGTCACGATGCGGTTGGCGGTGTTGTTGAGGTGGGCGATCAGCGGCCGGAACGCGGCGGTGAAGATCCGCTGCGGTGTGGCCACCACCTTCGCGACGGCCAGCGGAGAGGAGATCGCCCAGTTCTTGGGGACCAGCTCGCCGACGACCATCAGCACCACCGTGGACAACGCGGTGCCGATGACCAGCGCCGCGGACGACGCGACGGATTGCGACACGCCGAGCGCCTCGACCGGACCGCGGATGAGCGTGGCGACGGACGGCTCGGCGAGCATGCCGACGACCAGGTTCGTGACGGTGATGCCGAGCTGGGCGCCGGAGAGCTGGAACGTGAGGCTCCGCACGGCCTTGAGGGCGCCTGCGGCGCCCCGTTCGCCGCGCTCGGCCGCCCGTTCGAGCTCGCTGCGCTCGACCGTCGTGAGGGAGAACTCCGCCGCGACGAAGGCGCCACAGGCGAGCGAGAGCAGCACGGCCACGGCGAGCAGAAGCACTTCGGTCATCGGGTCACCTCCGTCCCATGGTCGGACAGGGGAGGTGGAATGCGCGATGTCGGCTACTGGGAGGCTCGCCCATGGGCGGACGCTCACACCTTTCGTACGGGGAGTGGATGGTCCACTCATGGTAAAGGACCGGCAAAGCCGCCGGAGCGGCGGACGGCGCGACCGGCCGGACCGCGCGCCCCGGTGGACCGGGTGCCCACGGGCGCCGCGCTCAGACGAACGGCTTGACCCAGCGGCGCCAGTGGTCCTCGCGGTGGTAGCCGGCGGAGGCCCACGCCCGGTGGGCCCGCTCGTTCGCCTCCAGCACCATCGCGTCCCCGCGCCGCCCGCCCGCCGCGACGAACCGCTTCTCGGCCGCGTCCAGCAGGGCCGCCGCGATGCCGCGGCGCCGGTGCGAGGGAAGAACGGCGAGGCGGTACAGCGAGCAGCGCCAGCCGTCGTACCCGGCGATCACGGAGCCGACCAGCAGCCCGTCGGCCTCGGCCAGGATGAGGGCCTCGGGGTCGCGGGCGATGAGCCGGGTGACGCCGTCCACGTCGTCCGTGATGCTCGTGCCCTCCGCCGCCTCCTCCCAGAAGGCCAGCACGGACGCGGCGTCGTCGACGGAGGCGGTACGTATGCGCAGGTCGGTCATGCAGGGAGCCAAGCACGCCCGCCGCACCCCACGCCAGCGACTTCCGGCACCCGGGACGGGCCGCGGAAGCCGCTCCCGGGGGAGGCCTTGCCGTGCTAGCGCCCGCGCGCTAGCGTGAAGACGTGGCGAAGACTCAATTGAACGTACGCGTGGACGAGGCCACCGCGGAGGCCGCCCGCCAGCGGGCGCTCCAGCGCGGGATGAGCGTGAACCGCTACATCGAGGAGCTCGTCAGGCAGGACGCAGGCGAGGTGGGCCGCGCCTTCGTGGACGCTGCGGCCGATTTCATGAAGCAGTACGAGTCGGTCTTCGCCGAGGAGTTCGGCGAGAAGCGTTGAACCCGACGATCGATCTCGCCTGGCTGCTCATGGTCGCCGAGCACAAGACCCCCGGCGACCCCCAGGTCACCGACTGGGGCGCGCTCGTCGCCGCCGTCAGCCGTCACGACGCGGAGATATTCGGCACGCCCGTCTACGCCGATCCGCACGCCCGCGCCGCGGCCCTGCTCCAACTGCTGCTGCACGTGCCCGCGTTGGAGCACTCCAACGCGATGTTCGCCTCCGCCGTCGCCTACGGCTACCTCGTCGCCAGCGGACTCAAGGTGGTCACCTCGCCCGAGCAGGTGCGGGACCTGGCCCGCCTGGTCAAGGAGGGCGAGGCGGACGTACGCGCTGTCGCGGACGAACTGCGCCAGTGGAGCGAGTGACCGTTTCCCGGGGCCGGCCCGCGAATCTCGGCCCCCACCCCACGACGCTCTCGTCTAGGACGTGAACGGGCGGCGCGCCACCCCCAGAACGCAGGGTGAGGTCGGCAGCCGCAGCCGGCCGTCCGGCACGTTGAACCTGCGGTGCGTCCCGAGCTCGAAGCCCGCCGCCTCGATCGCGGCGAGCGTGTCCCTGGCCGTGTGGCAGCCGCCGAACAGACGGGGCCACACCGTGAGGTCCAGCGCGCGCTGCGTCCGCGCCAGGCCCGGGCTGCGGGCCAGGCCGTGCTCGAAGAACCGCAGCTCCCCGCCCGGCCGCAGCACCCGCCGGATCTCCGAGAGCGCCCGCGGCAGGTCTCGTACGGTGCACAGCACGAGGGAGGCCACCGCCGCGTCGAACGCCTCGCTCTTCACCGGCAGTGCCTCCGCCGCACCCGGCACGACGTCCACCGGGACTCCGGCGCGCAGTCCCGCCTCGACGGCCAACTTCCGCAGGGTGCGCTCCGGTTCGAGAGCGACGACCTCGGAGACGGCCGCCGGATAGTGGGCGAAGTTGAGACCGTTGCCCGCGCCGATCTCGATGACGCGGCCGGACAGGCCCGACAGGAGCTCTGCGCGGTAGGCGGCGATGCCGCCCTTCACATCCGCCGATACGCTCATGCGCGCGTAGAAACGGGCGAAGACCGGATGGTGGATGGCGTCCCGGGGCGCCTTCGTACTGCGCGGGGGCATCGCGGACCTCCTCGGACGGGGCGGACCGGTCAGGGCCATTCTCCCCCGATAAGGCTCCGCTCAGCCGTCGTTGCCCGCCACGAAGCAGAATTCGTTGCCCTCGGGGTCCCGCAGGACCTGGAAGCGGCCGTGGGCGTCGGGGACGACGGCGCCGACGCGCTCCGCGCCCAGCCGCACCGCCTCGTCGGCGGCGGCGTCCACATCGCCCGCGTACAGGTCCAGATGGAGCCGGTTCTTCGCCTTCTTGCCCTCGGGCACCAGCTGGAACGCCACGCGGGCGAACTCCGGCGGATCGACGTACGACCAGTCCTCGCTGCGGTCCACCGGCTCGCCGCCGAGGAGCGCCGCCCAGAACCGGACGAGGCGGGCGGGGTCGTGACAGTCGAAGACGATCTCGTCGATCCGTGCGCGCATGGACCTCAGCCTACGGCCGAGCCGAACGCCTCCGCGTCCCAGCCGCCGCCGAGTCGCGGGGCCAGCCACTGCCCGGCCCGCTCCCGGAACGCCGCGGGCGCGAGCGCCCCGGCGCCCTCCGGGACCGCCCCCAGCAGCGGAGCGCCCGCCGCCTCCGGCAGGTCAGCGAGGTTGCAGCGAGCCGCGAGGTCGGGCCGGCCGGGCCAGCTGCCGACCACCACGCCCAGCTGGTCGAGCCCACGGGCGCGCAGGGCTTCGGCGGTCAGCGCGGTCGTGTTGAGAGTGCCCAGGCCGGCGGGCACGACGACCAGCACGGGAGCGCCCAGCAGACCCGCCACGTCGGCGAGTGTCGCGCCCGCGTCGTCGAACCGTACGAGGAGGCCGCCCGCCCCCTCGATGAGCACGAGGTCGTGCTCCGCGGCGAGCTTCCCGGCCTCCTCGGCCACCGCGTCGGGCGTGACGGGGGCGAGCCCGGCCCGCCGGGCGGCCGTCGCGGGCGCCAAGGGCTCGGGGAACCGGCCCAGTTCGACGCCCGTGACCGGCCCGGCGAGCCGCCGGACCTCGTCGACGTCGCCCGCTTCGTGCGGCCCGACCCCGGTCTGCGCCGGCTTGACCACGGCGACCGACCGGCCCTCGGCCACGGCGAGCGCGGCGACGGCCGCCGTCACGACGGTCTTCCCGATCTCGGTTCCCGTCCCGGTCACGACGATCACTGGCATGGTGCTTCCCTGTCCTGTCTCGCTCGTCTCCTCCTGGCGCCGCATGCCCGCCGCGGCCCTGGCGTCAGCCCGCTGCCGCCGCCGCCCGGACCGCGCGGCACACCCGCGCCAGGTCCTCGTCACCCGTCACGTACGGCGGCATCGTGTACACGAGGTCCCGGAACGGGCGCAGCCACACGCCCTCCCGCACGGCGGCCGCCGTCGCCGAGGCCATGTCCACCGCGTGGTCCAGCTGTACGACACCGATACCGCCGAGCACCCGGACGTCCTTCACGCCCGGCAGGGCGGCGGCCTCGGCCAGACCGGCCCGCAGGCCGGTCTCCAGGCGCTCCACCTCCCGCTGCCAGTCCTGGCCGAGCAGCAGGTCGATCGACGCGCACGCCACCGCCGAGGCGAGCGGGTTGCCCATGAACGTCGGGCCGTGGGCGAGCACGGGGACCTCACCCCGCGAGATCCCGTCCGCCACCCGGGAGGTGCACAGCGTCGCAGCCAGCGACAGGTAGCCGCCGGTCAGCGCCTTGCCCAGGCACATCACGTCCGGGGCCACCCCGGCGTGACCGGCCGCGAACAGCGCGCCCGTGCGGCCGAAGCCGGTCGCGATCTCGTCGAAGACCAGCAGCACGCCGTGCTCGTCACACGCCTCGCGCAGCACCCGCAGGTACGCGGGGGAGTGGAAGCGCATGCCGCCCGCGCCCTGCACCACCGGCTCCACGATCACCGCGGCCAGCTCGTCCGCGTGCCGCCCGATCAGCTCGCGCAGCCCGTCCGCGTACACCTCGTCGTAGTCGGCCGGCGGGGCGGGCGCGAAGAGCTGCCGCGGCAGCACGCCCTGCCACAGGCCGTGCATGCCGCCCTCGGGGTCGCACACCGACATCGGCTGCCACGTGTCGCCGTGGTAGCCGCCGCGCCAGGTCAGCAGCCGCTGCTTGGCCGGGCGGCCCACCGAGCGCCAGTACTGCAGGCACATCTTCACCGCGACCTCGACCGACACCGAGCCCGAGTCGGACAGGAAGACATGCCGCAGGGGCTCCGGCGTGATCTCCACCAGCCGGGCCGCCAGACGTACGGCGGGCTCGTGTGTGAGCCCGCCGAACATCACATGGCTCATGCGGCCCAGCTGCGCCGTCGCCGCCTCGTTGAGGACGGGGTGGTTGTAGCCGTGCACGGCCGACCACCACGACGACATGCCGTCGATCAACTCGCGCTGCCCGTGGATCTCTTCGGCCAGCCTGAGCCGCACCCCGGCCGCGGACTCGACGACCAGCGGCTCCTCCCGGCCGGGCATCGGACCGTACGGGTGCCAGACGTGGGCGCGGTCCAGGGCACGCAGCTCGCCGGGCGTGAACTCACGCATTGGGCGCGAGGTCCGTCCCGGCGCCGCGGCGGCGCACGGCGACCAGGTCCGTACGGGCCGCGGGGGCCTCCGACGGAGCGGCCTCCGCCTCCGCCGCAGCGGACGCGTCGTGACAGCCGCCCGAGCCCTCGCCGTCGCCGCACACCGAACCGCAGCCGCCGACCGCCCCGCGGTGCTCGGGCAGGGTCGTCGTGTCGGTGCCCTCCACCTCGAAGCCGGCGTCGGCGATCATCTCCAGGTCGGCCTTGCCCGCCTGGCCCTCGCTGGTCAGGTAGTCGCCGAGGAAGATGGAGTTGGCCAGGTGCAGCGCGAGCGGCTGCAGCGTGCGCAGATGGACCTCGCGCCCGCCCGCGAGCCGCACCTCGACGTCGGGGCAGACGAAGCGCACCATCGCCAGGATGCGCAGGGCCCGCTGCGGGGTCAGGTTCCACTCCTTGGCGAGCGGGGTGCCCTCGAAGGGGATCAGGAAGTTCACCGGCACCGAGTCCGGGTCCAGCTCGCGCAGGGCGAAGACCACGTCCACCAGGTCCTCGTCGCTCTCGCCCATGCCGGCGATCAGGCCGGAGCACGCGGACAGGCCCGCGGCGTGCGCCTTGTTCACCGTGTCCACGCGGTCCGCGTAGGTGTGCGTGGTCGTGATGTCCCCGTACGTCCCCTCGGACGTGTTCAGGTTGTGGTTGTACGCGTCGGCGCCCGCCTCGCGGAGCCGTTCGGCCTGGCCGTCGGAGAGCAGACCGAGACACGCGCACACCTCGACGCCCTCGTTCTCCTCCTTGATCGCCTCGATCGTCTTCGACACCCGGTCGACGTCCCGGTCCGTCGGGCCGCGCCCGCTCGCCACCAGGCAGACCCGCTTGGCGCCGCCCGCGACGCCGGCGGCCGCGGCCCGGGACGCCTCGTCCGGCTTCAGCCAGGTGTACTTGAGGATCTCCGCCTTCGACCCGAGCCGCTGCGAGCAGTACGAGCAGTCCTCGGGGCACAGGCCGGACTTCAGGTTGACCAGATAGTTGAGCTTCACCCGCCGTCCGAACCACTGGCGGCGCACTTTGCCGGCCGCGGCCACCACATCGAGCAGATCGTCGTCGGAGGTCGCCAGTACGGCGAGCGCTTCTTCACGGGTCGGCAGCTCGCGCCGCAGCCCCTTCTCCACCAGCGTGTTCAGCAGGTCCATGGCGCTGATCCTTACCCACGGCAGCCGCCCGGGCCAAGGAGGAACCCCACAACAGCGGCGGATTGAGGTGTGTGCATGGCCACATCCGCACCCCGCCCGCACGCGGTTAAGGTCTGTGCGCTGCCTACAAAAGGACCGGACCCCTCATGCCGCAGGCCACTCAGGATCCTTTCGACTGGATCGACGACGAGGCGCGCCACCGCGAGCGCGCGGGACTCGTCCGCACGCTCCGGCCGCGCACCGCCGACTCGCCCCTGCTCGACCTGGCGAGCAACGACTACCTGGGACTGACCCGCCGGCCCGAGGTCACCGCCGGGGCCGCCGACGCCGCCCGACGCTGGGGCGCGGGCGCCACCGGCTCCCGCCTGGTCACCGGCACCACCGCGCTCCACGCCGAGCTGGAACGCGAACTCGCCGCGTTCTGCGGTTTCGAGGCTGCCCTCGTCCTGTCCTCCGGCTACGCGGCCAACCTCGCCGCCGTCACCGCCCTCGGCGGACGCGACGCCCTCGTCGTGTCCGACGCGGGCAACCACGCCTCCATCGTCGACGGCTGCCGGCTCGCACGCGCCGAGACCGCGGTCGTCCCGCACGCCGACCCCGACGCCGTACGCAAGACCCTCGGCGCCCACCCGGACCGCCGCGCCCTCGTCGTCAGCGACTCGGTGTTCTCCGTCGACGGCGACGCCGCGCCGCTGCCCGCCCTCGCGGCAGCCTGTCGCGAACACGGCGCGGCCCTGCTCGTCGACGACGCCCACGGCCTCGGCGTCCTCGGCGACGGCGGCCGGGGCGCGCTCGACGCCGCCGGACTGGCCGGCGCGACCGGAGTCGTCGCCACCCTCACCCTCTCCAAGTCCCTCGGCAGCCAGGGCGGCGCGGTCCTGGGCCCGGCGCGGGTGATCGAGCACCTGGTCAACACGGCCAGGACCTTCATCTTCGACACCGGACTCGCACCGGCCGCGGCGGGCGGCGCGCTCGCCGCCCTCGGGGTGCTGCGCCGCGAACCGGAGCTCGCCGGCCGGGCACGGGAGGTAGCGGCCGAGCTGCACCGGCGGCTCACGGACGCGGGACTGACCGCCGCGCGGCCGGACGCGGCCGTCGTGTCCGTGCAGGCGCCCTCCCCGGAGGCGGCGCTGCGCTGGGCGGCGGACTGCCGGACGGCAGGTCTGGTCGTGGGCTGCTTCCGGCCTCCGTCGGTGCCGGACGGCATCTCGCGCATCCGGCTCACCGCCCGCGCCGATCTGACCGCCCGGCAGGTCGACACGGCCGTCGCGACGATCATCGCCTGCGCGCCGCGGGGCTGAGAACAGCCGGTCCGGAGAGTGCGGTCCGTCCCCAAATACGGTCTCTCGTCGCAGACTTCACCGCTTTGAGCGACAGGTATGCACGTATCTTGGTGGATTGCCGCACCGGCCTGACGACAAGTGGCAGTCTGACGCCGAAGCGCAATCCGTGGCCGTCCTCGCGTGTCATCCGCTACGAGTCGGATCCCGGCCCGGTGGGAAAGGGACAGCGTCGCCATGGCAGACCATCAAGAAGCATCCGTCACTCTGCCCAGCGAACCGGCATCGGTCTCCGCCGCCCGGAGATATGTCACCGATGTCGTCTGCGGATGGGGTCTGCCGGACGGCACCGACGCCGTCGACACCCTGCGGCTGATCGTCTCCGAACTGGCGACCAACGCGGTGCAGCACACCTTCGGCCAGTCGCCCACCTTCACCGTCGACGTGCGCCTCGAACGGGACGAGCGACTGTGCATCGGCGTCACCGACAGCCACCCGCGCTGGCCGCGCCGGCTGCCCGCCGCCGTCCGTCAGGACAACGGCCGGGGGATGGTCATCATCCGCAGTCTCACCGCACAGTACGGCGGGCGGCTCTCCGTGACACCCACCGAGGAGGGCGGCAAGACCGTGTGGATCGCCCTGCCGTGGACCGTACCCGTGCAGGGCTGATCCGCGCCCGGGTTCACCACACCCTGGCCGCAGTGCCCTGTTGACCCGCCCGTCCGAACGAGCTCCGCAGGAGAGCCCGCAGCGACTGCGCCGCCGGCCCCGACTCCTCTCCCCGGTGCGCCACAGAGATCGTCCGGCGGAAGGCCGCCGGCTCCAACTGCCGTACCTGCAGCGGCGTGGCGGACATCGCCGCCACCATCTCCGGCACCACCGCCACCCCGATCCCCGCGGTCACCAGGGCGCACACCAGCGCGTAACCGGGCGACTCGCACACCACGGCGGGCGTCGCCCCCGCCTCGGCCAGCGCACCTTCCACTCCCTTGCGCGGCGGATGCGCCGGAGCGCTGCTGATCAGCGGCTGCCCGGCGAGTGCGCTCACCGGCAGCCGCCCCGATCCGCCCGCCAGGGCGTGCCCGGGAGCGGTGATGAGCACCAGCTCCTCGACCAGCAGCGTTTCCACGACCACCCCCGGCGGGGGCGGCGCCGGCTCGGCGGGCTCGTAGGCATGCGTCAGCGCGAGATCCATGGCGCCGCGCGCCACCGCCGTGACCCCGTCCGGAGGTTCGTACTCCGCGACGGTCAGTTCCACATCCGGATGGGCGCGCCGGAAGGCGCTCAGCACCGGGGGCAGCAGGTGGATGCCGACCGTGGTGAAGGTGGCCACCCGCAGCCGGCCGCCCGCGAGCCCCGACAGCCGGGCCAGCTCGTGCCGCGCCCGGTCCATCTCGTCCAGCACCCGGCGCGCCCGCTCCGCGAGCAGCTCACCCCCGGCCGTGAGCCGCGCCCCGCGGTGGTGGCGCACGAGCAGAGGCGCTCCGGCCTCGCGCTCCAGCTTGGCCAGCTGCTGGGAGAGCGCCGGGGCGGTGTAGCCGAGGCGGGCCGCGGCGCGGGTGATGGAACCGGCCTCCGCGACAGCGACCAGGGCGGCCAGCCGGGTCGGGTCGTACATCGCACCCCTTAAGCATTGCTTTTGGCTGACCCAGGATAATCCCCATACACGCTGAAGGTGCTGAGGCGGCAGGCTGAAGGGCATGGACGCCCAGCTGATCGCTTTCACCGGTGTCGCCGCGGGCATGGTCGCCATGCCGGGTGCCGACTTCACCGTGGTGGTGCGCAGTGCGCTCGCCTCGCGCCGCGCGGGCGTCGCCTGCGCGGTCGGTGTGGCGGGCGGGTTGCTGGTGCACACCGCGCTGGCCGTGGCGGGACTCGCCGCGGTGCTGGTGGCGGTGCCCGTGCTCTACCGGACGCTGCAGATCGCCGGCGGGATCTACGTGCTGTGGCTGGGCCTGCGCGCCGTGCGCTCCGCGCTGCGCCCGCTCGAAGGGCCCGCCGCCCCCGACGGCGCCACGCCCTCCCACGGCGTCGGGCGCGGCCTGCGGCAGGGCTTCCTCACCAACGTCCTCAACCCGAAGGCGCCGGTGCTGTTCCTGAGCCTGCTGCCGCAGTTCGTGCCCGACGGCGCGGCGGTGCTGCCGCGCACCCTGCTGCTCGCCGCGATCGTCGTCCTCCTGGCGCTGATCTGGTTCCCGGCGGTGGCCCTCCTGGTGGACCGGCTGGGCCGGTGGCTGCGCAGGCCGCGCACCACGCGTGCCGTGGAAGGAGTCACGGGCGGCGCGCTCACCGCGCTCGGCGCGACCCTGCTGGTCCAGCCGCTGGCACGCTGACCGGCACCGGTTAGTCGCACCGTGGTGGGTGCGGACGATTCTCGGGCGCGGGGCCGCCGCCGGGGAGCCGGAAAGGCGGGCAGCCGGAAGGCGGGCGTCAGCGCACCCGGCCGTACGAGACGCCCCTGGTCCAGATCTTGGCCAGCCGTACGACGTCGCCCGTCTTCGGTGAATGCCAGATCCGCCCTCTGCCGGCGTAGATGCCCACGTGGTAGACGTAGCCGCCGGAATGGAAGAAGACCAGGTCACCGCGTTTTCGCTGGGAGGCGGAGATATGGCGCGTACGGTTGTACTGCTGTTGAGCGGTGCGCGGCAGCTTCTTGCCGGCCTTCCTGTACGAGTACTGCGTCAGCCCGGAACAGTCGAAGCGGTGAGGGCCTACGGCGCCGAATCTGTACGGCGACCCCTTCTTCGATGCCGCGACCTCGAGTGCCTTGCTCGCGTAGCTGGTGATCGCGTGGGCCTCGGGGGCGGTGCCGGGAGCGAGGAGCGTGCCGCCGACGGCGGCGATGGTCAGTACCGATACGGCGCCCGCACGTGTGAGCAGGAACGGGACATGCATCTGCGCAGTCATGCGCAACCCTTCGTCAGCCGCCTGTGAAGGGTGACCTGTCGGGTTCGGACTGGCGAAGACGCCCGGCCGCCGAAGCGGCTTCACCCCAAGGGGCCTACCGGGATCACCGGTCACCCCGTGCTGCTCGGGTCCTCCACTCCTGCCGATGCACTTCTGTCGACCAGTCGTCCGGTGCGGCGGCAGGATTCAGCGTCCGCCCGGACCGCCCCGTCAAGGTGGCGGGGGCTTGTCGTCCCAGTGATCGTCACTCATGGATGTCCGATTTCCGAGTTGAAACGGCTTTTGTGAAGCCAATCACGACTGATCTGTTCGGGTGGACAGGGGTGTTGGCGGTCGCCTCGCCTGACGCGGAATCATGGTCGTACCAGCGCGGAAGCCGTTCGACTCCGCCAAATCGGTGGTGCGCGTGGCGCAACTCCTGCGGCACGGAACAACGTCGCCGAAGCTCCACCGAACGGGGTACGAAAACCGCGGCCCCGTTGGCGGAAAGCAGCGGATCGACCGTCAACTCGTCGAAGCCGGAGGCATGGTCACCCGGTTCGCCCTGCGTTCCCCGTCGAGAATCCGCAGCGCCTCGGCGAGCGTGTCCGCGTAGACCTCGTTCTCACCGCGCAGGTGCATCAGCGTCAGGGCGTCCTTCAGGGCGGTCGCCCGCCCGACCAGCGCCTGCGCGGCGCGCAGCGCGCCGTAGGTGTGGGTGACCCGCGCCGGGTTGATCCGCCCCAGCAGATCGACCACTTCGAGATACCTGTCGATCAACTCCGCCTCCGCGCGGGTCAGCCCGGGGAGCGGTGGCAGCTCCGGGAGCAGCATGCTTCGCTCACCTCGCGCCGGCCGGCGAGGCCTTGCGGCTCCCGATGACGTGGTCCACCAGGCCGTATGCCTTCGCCGCCTCGGCGTCGAAGATCCTGTCCCGCTCCAGATCGGCCGCGATGTGCTCGGCGCCCTGTCCGGTGTGGCGCACGAGCATGGCCGCCAGCTGCTCCCGCAGGCGCAGCAACTCGGCGGCGTGGATCTCAAGATCGGACGGCTGGCCACGCAACGGCTCCTCCACGGCGGGCTGCTGGACCACGACACGTGCGCCGGGCAGCGCCGACCGCTTGCCCGGGGTGCCCGCGGCGAGCAGCACGGCGGCTGTCGAAGCGGCCTGGCCCAGGCAGGTGGTGGCGATGTCGCAGGTGATGATCTGCAGGGTGTCGTAGATCGCGGTCATGGCGCTGATGGAGCCGCCGGGGGAGTTGATGTACAGGCAGATGTCCTGATCGGGGGCCGCGTACTCGAGGTGCAGCAGCTGGGCGACGACGTCGTTCGCGGCGGTGTCGTCGACGGCGGTACCGAGAAAGACGATTCGCTCGTCGAGCAGCTTCGAGTACGGGTCGAGGGTGCGGGTGCCCGAGCTGGTGCGCTCGGTGAACTCGGGCAGGACGTAGCGGGCGGCAGGACGGTTCATGGCATGCCTCTCGTCGGAGTCGGTCGAGCTGCGTTCTGTAAAAAATGTACAGGACGTACAGGCCGTTATGATGGGGAGCATGGCCTACGAGATTCCGGTGACGCAAGCCCGCGCAGAGCTCGCCGAACTGATCAACCGCGTCGTCTATGGCGGGGAGCGCGTCGTCGTGACCCGTCACGGGAAGCCGCTCGTGGCGCTGGTCTCCGCGGCTGACCTGGAGCGACTGGAGAGCGAACGGGAGGCGGCGGAGGAGCAGGTGATCCGCTCCGTCTCGTCGCTCGGCTCGTCGTCGTCCGCTGGCGGCGAACGCGGCCGGTTCGGCCTGGCGGCCGAGCACCACCGCCCGGGCGACGACCGCCGCGCCTGAGCACCCGGCGGCGGCTCCCCGTCGCGCTCGGTGGCACTCTGCGCCGCACCCTCCTTGCCGCCTGCATCCCGTCCGGGCTCAGCGGCGCCCGCTCCCGGTGGAGCCCGACCGGTGCCAGGCGACCCGCGCCGCACTGCGCAGGAAAGAGGCCGCGTGCCTCCCCGTCCGCTACAGCGGGGGGCACGCGGCCGGTTCCGAGGGCGGGGCGTCAGGCCGTCGGGGCCGGGGTGCGGCGGAGGCGGGGGGCGGCGACGACCGCGATCAGACCCAGGGCCGCCCACAGCGACAGTGTGAGCAGGGCCGATCCGATCCCCTGCCCGTCGAAGTACGCCACCGAGCGCAGCAGCCACGCCCCCGCGCCCGGTGGCAGCCACTGTCCGATCACGCCGGCCGGGTCCGGGAGCAGTTCGGGCGCGCTCGACGCACCCGAGAACGGGTTGCCGATCAGGATCATCAGCAGCGCGCCTCCACCGATGCCCGGCATCCCCAGCAGCGCCCCGAGCCCGGCGACGGACGCGCCGACGGCGAGGACCGTCAGGCCCAGCGCCCCCGCCTCGGCCCACCAGTTGCCGTCCAGTACGCCCAGCCGGCTGTGCGCGATCCCGGCCGCTGTCACGCCGACCAGCAGCGCCGCACCTGTCAGCGCGGCGGCGCCGCGCAGCCCGCGCACACCGAGCACGGTGACCAGCGCCCCGGCCGCGACCCCGGCCGGCGCGAGGGGCAGTGCGCTCGCCGCGAGGGCGCTGCCGCGCGGGTCGCCGGAGGGGAGCGGGACCACGTCCGCCACCTGGACCCGCGCGCCGTCCGGCGCGGCCGCGGTCACGGCCTCCTCGAGCATCTGCGCCACGACGGGGCTCCCCGCGGGCGCGATCAGCAGGATCAGGCCCTCGGGGGACGCGACGACCGCTCCGTATACGACCCGGTCCTCGACAGCGGCCCGGGCGGCCGTCTCGTCCTCGTACCGGTGCATCTCGAACGCGCCCGCGCGCTGCTCGAAGCCCCGCTCGATCCCGGTCGCCGCGGCGGCGGGGCCGGCGACACCGACGGGGACGTCGCGGGGTGCGGTACGGGCCGCGGGCCATGCGAAGGCCCACAGGGCCACGGCGACCATGACCGGGATCAGGGTCGTCACAGCGACCATGCGGCGTGTGGGTGTGGCACGCATGAGAGGCTCCCGTAAAGAGAAGGATCGTTCGTTTTGCTTTCACGCCACTGTCGCCCCGGGGTCGTTCCTTGGCAAGAAGGAACGTTCGTTTTAAGCTGGCCGCCATGGCACGCGTATCCCAGGAACACCTCGATGCCCGTCGGCGGCAGATCCTCGACGGCGCCGCCCGCTGCTTCGCCCGCAACGGCTTCCACGCGACGTCGATGCAGGACATCCTCCGCGAGGCGGGCCTCTCGGCAGGCGCGGTCTACCGCTACTTCCGCAGCAAGGAGGAGCTGATCGAGGCCATCGCCGACGAGGCGTTCGGCGGTATCCGAGCCGCCTTCGACGACGCCGCCCGCACGACCCCGCCGCCCACGCCCGATGTGCTCCTCGGGCGGGTTCTGCGCAGGCTGGTGATCGACGAGGCGCCCGGCGGCGACGCGACGGCTTTCGCCCGGCTCGTCGTCCAGGTGTGGACGGAGACCCTGCGCAACGAGACGCTGGCCGCCACGCTCACCGAGGGATACGGCGCCATGCGCCTGGCGTGGGCCGAGCTCGTGGTCGCCTACCGCGCGGCCGGCCTGATGGAGAAGGACGTGGACGCCGACCACGTCGCGCGCACGCTCATCGCGACCGCCCAGGGCTTCATCGCCCAGCAGGCGCTCTTCGGCGATGTGCGCGTCGAGGTGCTGGAGGAGGGGCTGCGCGCCCTGATGTCCATGCAGGATCCCCAGATCGGTCGACGGCCGGATCCCCGGATCAGTTAACGCGCCGGAAAAACTTGCGTCCTAACGTTCACCCCCTGGTCGTGAGATGCCCGTGCCCAGGTCGACACCGCGGTGGCCTGGGCACGGGTCCACACGCCCCCGGGCCGGACGACAGTGAGGTGGACGCGTGCAACTCTCCCCGCACGAGCAGGAACGACTTCTCATCCACGTGGCCGCCGACGTGGCCGAGAAGCGCAGGGCGCGCGGGGTGAAGCTGAACCATCCCGAATCCGTCGCCCTCATCACCTCACACATCCTCGAAGGAGCGCGTGACGGACGCACCGTCGGCGAACTCATGGCCTCGGGGCGCAAGGTGCTCACCCGTGCCGACGTCATGGAAGGCGTCCCCGAGATGATCCACGACGTCCAGGTCGAGGCCACCTTCCCGGACGGCGCCAAGCTCGTCACCGTCCACGACCCGATCGTCTGAGGGGCGGAGCCGATGATTCCCGGAGAGATCCTCTTCGCCGACGAGCCCGTCGTGCTCAACGAAGGCCGTGAGACCACCCGCCTCACCGTCGTCAACGCCGCCGACCGGCCCGTCCAGGTCGGCTCCCACTACCACTTCGCCGAGGCCAACCCGGGCCTGGTGTTCGACCGGGCGGCCGCCCGCGGCAAGCGGCTCGCGATCGCGGCCGGCACCGCCGTACGGTTCGAGCCGGGCATCCCCGTCGACGTCGAACTCGTCCCGCTGGCCGGTCGCCGCATCGTCGCCGGACTGCGCGGGGAGACCGGAGGTCACCTCGATGGCTGAGCTGGACCGCGCCGTGTACGCGGATCTCTTCGGGCCCACCACGGGCGACCGCATCCGCCTCGCCGACACCGATCTGCTGGTCGAGATCGAGGACGACCGCTCCGGCGGCCCCGGCCGGGCCGGCGACGAGGCCGTGTTCGGCGGCGGCAAGGTGATTCGGGAGTCGATGGGCCAGTCCCGTGCGACACGGGCCGACGGAGCCCCCGACACCGTCGTCACCGGCGCCGTCGTCATCGACCACTGGGGCGTCGTCAAGGCCGACATCGGCATCCGGGACGGGCGTATCACGGGCATCGGCAAGGCCGGCAACCCCGACACCATGGACGGCGTTCACCCCGACCTCGTCATCGGGCCCGAGACCGAGATCATCTCGGGCAACGGGAAGATCCTGACGGCCGGGGCGGTCGACGCCCACGTCCACTTCATCTCGCCGACCCTCGTCGACCAGGCGCTCGCCACCGGCGTGACGACCCTCGTCGGGGGCGGTACCGGACCGGCCGAGGGCACCAAGGCCACCACCATCACGCCCGGCTCCTGGCACCTTGCCCGGATGTTCGAGGCCCTGGACACGTACCCGGTCAACATCGGCCTGCTCGGCAAGGGCAACACGATGTCGCGCGAGGCCATGCACGCGCAGCTGCGCGGCGGAGCGCTCGGGTTCAAGATCCACGAGGACTGGGGCGCCACCCCTGCCGTCATCGACGCCTGCCTGACCGTGTGCGACGAGACCGGCGCCCAACTCGCCGTCCACACCGACACGTTGAACGAGGCCGGATTCGTCGGCGACACGCTCGCCGCCATCGCCGGCCGCACGATCCACGCGTACCACACCGAGGGCGCGGGCGGCGGCCACGCGCCCGACATCATCACCGTGGTGTCCGAGCCGCACGTGCTGCCGAGCTCCACCAACCCGACCAGGCCGCACACCGTCAACACCATCGAGGAACACCTCGACATGCTGATGGTCTGCCACCACCTCAACCCCGCCGTGCCCGAGGATCTCGCCTTCGCCGAGTCCCGCATCCGGCCCTCCACCATCGCGGCCGAGGACGTCCTGCACGACCTCGGCGCCATCTCGATCGTCTCCTCCGACTCGCAGGCCATGGGCCGCATCGGCGAGGTGGTCATGCGCACCTGGCAGACCGCGCACGTGATGAAGAAGCGGCGCGGCGCACTGCCCGGCGACGGACGCGCCGACAACCACCGTGTCCGTCGCTATGTCGCCAAATACACGATCAACCCGGCGGTCGCGCAGGGACTCGCCCACGAGATCGGCTCGGTCGAGACCGGGAAGCTGGCGGACCTGGTGCTGTGGGAGCCGGCGTTCTTCGGAGTGAAGCCCCAACTCGTCATCAAGGGCGGGCAGATCGCGTACGCGCAGATGGGCGACGCCAACGCCTCCATCCCCACACCGCAGCCGGTCATGCCGCGGCCGATGTTCGGCGCGCTGGGGCGCGCGGCGGCGCACGGGTCGTTCAACTTCGTGGCCCGGGCGGCGATCGAGGACGACCTTCCGGAACGGCTGGGGCTGGCGAAGACGTTCGTACCCATCACGAGTACGCGGCGGATCACGAAGGCGGACATGCGGGAGAACGACGCACTGCCGCGGGTCGAGGTCGACGCGGACACGTTCACGGTGACGATCGACGGCGAGCCGGTCGAGCCCGCCCCCGCCACGGAACTGCCCATGGCGCAGCGGTACTTCCTGTTCTGATGCGCCCACCGAAGACACCACAGGTGCCCACCGCTGCGCCCGCGCCGCTCCCGGCTCCGACGGCCGCGTTCCCGTGCGCCGGCGCCCGCCCCGCGGCGTGCCCGCGTCCCGGGGACGGCGGGCAGGACCGGCCCCCGACCGCTTCCGCGCCCCGGCCCGGCACCGGTGCCCCGTCGTGCGCCGGGTTCGACGGAAGCCCGGTGCGGGGCTCGCGCCCCGGGCGCGGGATGGCCCGTTACGCAGCCATGGCGGGTGGCGCATGAGCCGCGCCGCGCTGCTCGTGCTGGCCGACGGGCGGTTCCCCGCAGGAGGGCATGCGCACTCCGGCGGCGCCGAGCCGGCCGTTCGGGAAGGGCGGATCCGGGACGCCGCAGGACTCGCGGACTTCTGCCGCGGGCGTCTGCACACCACCGGCCTCACCTCCGCCGCGCTCGCCGCCGCTGCCGCCCTCGGGCACGACCCCGCCGAGCTCGACCGCGCCGCCGACGCGCGTACGCCCTCACCCGCCCTGCGGGGCGCCGCACGCAAGCTCGGGCGCCAGATGATGCGCGCCGCCCGCGCCGCCTGGCCGGGGCCCGAACTCGACGCGCTGGCCGCCGCGTTCCCCCGCGGGACGCACCAGCCCATCGTGCTCGGCACCGCCGCCCGCGCAGCCGGTCTCGGACCGTACGACGCCGCCCACTGCATCGTCTACGAGACCGTCAGCGGCCCGGCGACCGCCGCCGTACGGCTCCTCAGCCTCGACCCCTTCCAGGCCACGGCGGTCCTCGCCCGCCTCGCACCCGAGATGGACGAGGTCGCCGCCCGGGCCGCCGAGGCCGCCCACGAAGGAGTGGACGCCCTTCCCGCCGCGTCCGCCCCGCTGCTCGACATCACCGCCGAGCAGCACGCGACCTGGCCCGTACGCCTCTTCGCGTCCTAGACGCCCGCACCAAGGAGCCGCACCCCATGCATCTCGATCACAGCCATGACGAGGCCGGCGCATCCGCCGTCGGCGCCGACGCCGTGCGTCCCGACGGCACACGGCGGGCCCTGCGGATCGGGCTCGGCGGGCCGGTCGGCTCCGGCAAGACCGCCACCGTCGCCGCACTGTGCACCGCCCTGCGCGACCAGTTCTCCATCGCGGTCGTCACCAACGACATCTACACGCGCGAGGACGCCGAGTTCCTGCTGCGCAACGCCGTGCTGCCGCCCGAACGCATCCAGGCCGTCGAGACAGGAGCCTGCCCGCACACCGCGATCCGCGACGACATCTCCGCCAACCTCGAAGCGGTCGAGGACCTGGAGGACAGTGTCGGCCCGCTCGACCTGGTTCTCGTCGAGTCCGGCGGCGACAATCTCACCGCCACCTTCTCCAAAGGGCTCGTCGACGCCCAGATCTTCGTGATCGACGTCGCCGGGGGCGACGACATCCCGCGCAAGGGCGGCCCCGGCGTCACCACCGCCGACCTGCTCGTCGTCAACAAGACCGACCTCGCGCCGTACGTCGGCTCCGACCTCGCGCGCATGGCCCGCGACGCCGAGGAGCAGCGCGGCGAACTGCCCGTCGCGTTCACCTCGTTGCGCGAAGGCGACGGCGTCCGCCCGGTCGCCGACTGGGTGCGGGCGCGGCTGGCCGCCTGGACCGCCTGAGCGCGCCGGATGAGCATCGAGGCCAGAGCCCGCGTCGTCGCCGACCGTACCGGTCTGCCCGTCCTCGTCAGCGACGGGCCGCTCGCCCTGCGCCGTACCCGCGCCACCGGTCCCGGCAGCAAGGTCACCCTCGTCGGCGCGATGAGCGCGCCGCTCGGCGGGGACCGGCTCGCCATCGAGGCCGAGGTGCGCGAGGGAGCCCGCCTCACCGTGGACTCCGCCGCCGCGACCATCGCGCTGCCCGGACCCACCGGCGAGCACGCCCGCTACGACGTGACCCTGAAGGCGGGGGAGGACTCCGTACTGCACTGGCTGCCCGAGCAGCTCGTCGCGGCCAGGGGGAGCATCCTGCACCAGCGCACCCGCGTCGAACTCGCCCCCGGCGCACGGCTGGTGCTGCGCGAGGAGCAGATCCTCGGCCGCCACGGCGAGGAGCCGGGCACGCTCGTGACGCGCCTCACCGTCCACCGCTCCGGCCGCCTCCTGCTCGACACGGAGCTCGCCTGCGGTCCCGGCGCGCCCGGCGGCTGGGACGGCCCGGCCGTTCTCGCCGGCCACCGGGCCGTCGGCCAACTCCTCGTCGTGGACCCGGCATACGCCGACAAACCACGTGAACCGCTTTTGCTCGGACCGACCGCCGCACTCGCACAGCTGGCCGGACCCGCCGTCCTCGTCACGGCCGTTGCCGCCGACGCGCGTGCCCTGAGACGGCTGCTCGACGACGGTCTGGCCGAGGCCGCCCCGGATCTGCACCGCTGAGCGGAAACCGTTCACCGGTTATTGGTTCGGTAAAGAACACCTGTACGGACTGTCCCCGCTGCCCAGTTGGCGAAAGGATCCCCCGGAGCCTTACGACAACAGCAGCAGGGGGAGGTTTCCACGTGAGACGCACAGCAGTGCTCGGCTCGGCCGGCACTCTGATAGCGGGCACGCTCATGGCCGGTGCCATCGCGGCACCGGCGGCGAACGCCGACAACCGTGACCACGGTTGGTCCGAGGCCCGCGGCGCGCGGATCGCCGCGGAGCGGGCAGCGGAGCGAGGAATCGACTGGGCGGACTGTCCCGAGGACTGGGGGCTCGCCAAGCCCATCCAGTGCGGATGGGTGACCGTACCCCTCGACTACAGCCGGCCCGACGGCAGGCAGATCAGGCTGGCCGTCGACCGTATCGGCAACACCGGCGCCAAGGACGAGCGCCAGGGCGCACTCGTCTACAACCCGGGCGGCCCCGGCGGCTCGGGCATGCGCTTCCCGGTCCGCGTCACCGGCAAGAACCCGCTGTGGGCCAAGACCGCGAAGGCGTACGACTTCGTCGGCTTCGACCCGCGCGGCGTCGGCCACTCCACGCCCATCTCGTGCGTCGACCCACAGGAGTTCGTCAAGGCGCCCAAGCCCGACCCGGTGCCCGACAGCGAGGCCGACAAGCTCGCCCAGCGCAAGCTCGCCGCCGAGTACGCGGACGGCTGCGCCGAGCGCAGCGGCTGGATGCTGCCGCACATGACCACGCCGAACACCGCGCGCGACCTGGACGTCATCCGGGCCGCACTCGGTGAGAAGAAGCTCAACTACCTGGGCGTCTCCTACGGCACCTACCTCGGCGCGGTGTACGCGACCCTGTTCCCCGGCCACGTCCGCCGGATGGTCGTCGACAGCGTCGTCAACCCGTCCCGGGAGAAGATCTGGTACCAGGCCAACCTGGACCAGGACGTCGCCTTCCAGACGCGCTGGGACGACTGGAAGGCCTGGGTCGCGAAGAACGACGCCGCCTTCCACATCGGCGACACCCCCGAGAAGGTCGAGGCCCAGTGGGTGAAGCTGCGGGCCGCCGCGAAGGAGAACCCGATCGGCGGGGTCGTGGGCCCGGCCGAACTCATCGGCTTCTTCCAGAGCGCCCCGTACTACGACTCCGCCTGGGTGCCCGTCGCCCGCACGTGGAGCAAGTACCTCGCCGGTGACACCCAGGCCCTGGTCGACGCCGCCGCGCCCGACCTGTCGGACACCGCGGGCAACATCAGATCGGAGAACGGCAACGCGGTCTACACCGCCGTGGAGTGCGCGGACGCCAAGTGGCCCACCAGCTGGAAGAAGTGGGACCGCGACAACACCCGCCTCCACCGGGACCACCCCTTCATGACGTGGGCCAACGCCTGGATGAACCTGCCGTGCGCGACCTGGTCCGTCAAGCAGCAGAACCCGGTCGAGGTGCGCACCCGCAAGGGCCTGCCGCCCGTGCTCATCGTGCAGGCCACCCGTGACGCCGCGACCCCCTTCGAAGGCGCCGTCGAGCTGCACGAGCGGCTCAAGGGCTCGCGCCTGATCGTCGAGAAGGACGCCGGGTCCCACGGTGTGACCAGCCTGGTCAACCCGTGCGTCAACAACCGGGTCGACGCGTACCTGCTCAGCGGCGAGCTGGACAGCAGCGACGTGACGTGCGAGCCGCACGCCACGCCGAAGCCGTAAGGACACGGACGAACGGGAGGGGCGGCCGGACACCGGCCGCCCCTCCTGCCGTGCACGGCCCGGCCTAACACTTGCGCCGCGCCGGGAACCGTTTCAGCCGCGGCTGCTCCTGCTCCTGCTGCTCCGCCTTGACCTCGGCCGCGTACCGGTCCACGTACTCCTGGCCGGACAGTTCGAGGATGGCGTACATGATCTCGTCGGTGACCGCCCGGATCACCGCCTTCTCGTTCTCCATGCCCGCGTACCGCGAGAAGTCCAGCGGCTCGCCGAACCGGACCGTGACCCGCTTGATCTTCGGGAGCACCTGACCCGGAGGCTGGATCTCGAACGTGCCCACCATCGCGCACGGCACCACCGGCACACCGGCCTTGAGCGCCATGACCGCGACACCCA
Source organism: Streptomyces sp. NPDC002867 (assembly GCF_053591895.1). Taxonomy (NCBI): domain Bacteria; kingdom Bacillati; phylum Actinomycetota; class Actinomycetes; order Kitasatosporales; family Streptomycetaceae; genus Streptomyces; species Streptomyces sp. NPDC002867. The sequence goes on from NZ_JBSFUR010000009.1 coordinate 132,900, forward strand.
CCTTGCCCTTGTAGAGCCTGCCGTCGTGCGAACGGGTGCCCTCCGGGTAGATGCCCAGCAACTCATCCTTGCTCAACACCCCGAGGCCCTCACGGATGGCCGCCTGCCCGGCCTCCTTGCCGGAGCGGTCCACCGGGATCTGGCCGGCGCTGCGGAAGAACGCGGCGGTCAGCCGGCCCTTGAGGCCCGGCCCGGTGAAGTACTCGGCCTTCGCCAGGAAGGTGATGCGCCGCTTGAGGATCGCCGGCATCAGGAAGTGGTCGGAGAACGACAGATGGTTCCCGGCGACGATCGCCGCACCTTCGGCGGGGATGTGCTCCAGTCCCTCGATCCTGGGGCGGAACAGCAGCCGCAGCAGCGGGCCCAGAAGGACGTACTTGAGCACGTAGTAGAACACGGTGGCTCTCTCCCATCTCGGCGCGTCCGCGGCGATCGATCGTAGCCCGACCAGGTCGGGAGGCTCACCGGCTCTGCGTCAGGGCTCATGGTGAACCTGACGCACAGGCATGTCGCGTACGGCCCCTTCCTGTCCGGTGTCTGCCGGCATGTCTGACGAAGGGTCGGGAACCTCTTCAGGGGAATGCTCTTCCACTTCCCCCGAATTGGCCAGGGACGTGGAGCAATGGCCCTCAGTCCTTTCTACGGGCGGGGAAACGAGGACGCCAGGGCGCCGAGCGTGGAGCCTCGGCGGTTCACACACGTCGAGCCGCGACGCCGAGGCGCCCGCTGCCTCACCGGCCGGGGTACAGGTTCCGGTGGACGGCCTTCGCCACGCCCTCGATCGTGTCCATGCCGTAGGCCCACCCCGCATCCGGGTGCTCGTCCCCGGGGACCCGGTTGTTCTCGGTGAGGACCACCAGGCCGTAGTCGTAGGCCCGCCCGGTGAGCGCGCTCATGCTGTTGACCTTCCAGTCCCCGCGGTCCCAGGGGTCCTTGAGGTTCTTGTCGGAACGCCGAAGCCATCCGTTCTTGACCTGGACGGCAGCGTCCGCGGGCGCCCCGGCGGGCGCTCCCCAGCGCTGATCCTCCTGCACATCGCGCATGAGTCCGAGGATGTAGGCGCGCTCTTCCTCGCCGAGGACCGCATCGTCCTCGCCGGTGAGCAGTTCGAGCAGGGTGGCCTGGTCCCGGGCGGTGACCTGCGTCAGGCCCATGAAACCGGCTTCGTCGATGATGGTGTTCGTCATTCCGGCGGCGTCCAGAAAATCCTGGATGTTGTCGGGGCCCACGAGGTCCCACAGCACATACGTCGATGCGTTGTCCGAGTGCACAATCATTTTCCTGGCGAGAACCTGCTCCTCTTCGGAAAGTTCCCCGCCCGTGGCGTGAAGCAGCGCTCCCAGGACGATCGGTTTGACAATGCTCGCCGAGTCGTAGTGTTCGTCGGCGCGGTACGTGCAGGAAGTGTGCGTGGTCCGGTCGTACAGCGCTATCGAGACCCGGCTCTCGCGACTGGCCAGGGATCGGGTTATATCCCGGGTCAGGGCCTGGGCGAGCCGGGGTTTCGCGGAAGCGCATCGGATGGGCTCGCCCTCGAGCCGTTGCACGGCGGTTCCCGCATTCCACGTGCCGCGCGAGGCTGCGGGAGCGTGGGCCGGTGGCGAGGCCGGAACGGAAGGAACAGCCGAAGCCGGACGGGGGGCGGGATTCTGGGAAGGGGCCGAAGCGGCTATGGCGAAGGCAAGGGCGGCTGCGAGGGAAATCGTTCCCGAAGTCACCTTCGACGTCGTCTCACTGAGCATCAGCCCGTTGCCCTTTCGGTTGTCGGTCCGCCTCCGCGAATGTGGCAAGCGTCGATACGGGGCCGTCCGGCGCCCGCGAATGCGACGCTACAAGCGGGTAATCCGCCTGGCCCGTTCTGTCGGCCGATAGGCCTAAGCGGGCAGGTGCCGGTCGGACGGCGGCGCGAGGCGCCTCGAGATCGACAACGTGCGGTCCGGGCTGCGCCGTGATGGCGGGAGCCGGAATGTCCCGGACGGGGGAGCACGGGAAGCGCGGCGCGTGAGGAGAGACTGAGGGCGTCCACGCCCCGCGAGCCGAGGAGAGCCGTGTCCGTCCCCCTCATCATCGACTGCGACCCCGGGCACGACGACGCCATCGCCCTCATGCTCGCCGCGGCCGACCCGGCGGTCGACCTGCTCGCCGTCACCACCGTCGCCGGCAACCAGACCGTCGAGAAGACCACGCTGAACGCCCGCAGGGTCTTCACCGTCGCCGGCATCACCGGCGTCCCCCTCGCGGCCGGCTGCGCCAGACCCCTGGTGCAGCCCCTGACGGTCGCGGACGACGTGCACGGCGCCTCCGGACTGGACGGCCCGCGGTTCCCCGCCCCGGCCGTGGACGTCGTTCCGGAGCACGCCGTGGAGCTGATGCACCGCGTCCTGACCGGGCATCCGGAACCGGTCACCCTCGTCCCCACCGGGCCCCTGACCAATGTGGCGCTGCTGCTCACCCGGTACCCGGACGTCGCCGCGCACATCCGCGAGATCGTGTTCATGGGCGGCTCCACCGAGCGCGGCAACCGGACACCCGCCGCCGAGTTCAACGTCCACGTGGACCCGGAGGCCGCCGACATCGTCCTCACCAGCGGCGTGCCGGTCACCATGTGCGGGCTGAACGTGACCCACCAGGCCCTGGCCACCCCCGCCGTACTGGCCCGCCTGGAGGCCCTGGACACCGAACTCGCGCGAACCTGCGTCGAGTTGCTGACCTATTTCGCGTCCACGTACCGGCGGCTGTGGGGCTTCCCCGCGCCGCCGGTGCACGACCCCGTGGCCGTGGCCCGCGTCATCGACCCCGCGACGGTGCGCTGTGTGGACGCGCATGTGGCCGTCGAGCTGTGCGGGCGGTACACGCGGGGAGCGACCGTGGTGGACCTGCACCGCTACACCGGCCGGCCCGTGAACGCGCAGGTGGCGGTCGGTCTGGACGCCGACAGGTTCTGGGACCGGGTGATCGCCGCGGTGGACGCTCTGGGGCGGCGCGCGACGTGAGGGAAGCCGCGGGGGAAGCGGCCGGGACGCCGGCATTTCAGCCGTGACGCCAGGCCAAACCTGGCCTCGGCGTGGCGTGCAGTCCCCCGGGTGAATATCGCACCGAGGGTCACTCTTCGGGCCCATGATGTCGCCCGGATGCCAGGCTCTCCAGTGGTGGCCGACCGCGAATGGGCTGACGGTGAATCACGTCGCCACTGCGATGAGACGAGCCGACGACGTGTCGGCCCTCGCAGTCGCGGCGAAAGGAAAGGCTCACCATGCGCTCTGCCCGCATCCTGCTCGCCTCGGCCGTTGCCACGGCGGCCCTTGCGATCTCCGGTCCGGCCTACGCCGTGATCACCGCCGACGACTGGGATGACTCCTCCTCCTCGAGCAGTGAGAAGAAGGACGACTACTCGTCGGACAGCGACAAGAAGGACGAGTACTCCGACAAGAAGGACGACTACTCGTCCGACAAGAAGGACGATTACTCGGACAAGAAGGACGACCACTCCGACAAGAAGTGGGACAAGAAGGACTACGACAAGAAGGACTACGACAAGAAGGACCACGACAAGCCGCACGGCGGTGTGCACACCGGTGGCGGTGCGCTGGCGCGTGTGGCTGCCGACGAGGACAAGGACGACTACTCGTCGGACAGCGACAAGAAGGACGAGTACTCCGACAAGAAGGACGACCACTCCGACAAGAAGTGGGACAAGAAGGACTACGACAAGAAGGACTACGACAAGAAGGACTACGACAAGAAGGACCACGACAAGCCGCACGGCGGTGTGCACACCGGTGGCGGTGCGCTGGCGCGTGTGGCTGCCGACGAGGACAAGGACGACTACTCGTCGGACAGCGACAAGAAGGACGAGTACTCCGACAAGAAGGACGATTACTCGGACAAGAAGGACGACCACTCCGAGAAGGACTACGACAAGAAGGACTACGACAAGAAGGACTACGACAAGAAGGACTACGACAAGAAGGACTACGACAAGAAGGACTACGACAAGAAGGACTACGACAAGCCGCACGGCGGTGTGCACACCGGTGGCGGTGCGCTGAACCGTATGAACGCGGACGACTGGAACAAGGACGACTCGGACAGCGACAAGAAGGACGAGTACTCCGACAAGAAGGACGACCACTCGGACAAGAAGGACGACTACTCGTCCGAGAAGAAGTGGGACAAGAAGGACTACGACAAGAAGGACTACGACAAGAAGGACTACGACAAGAAGGACCACGACAAGCCGCACGGCGGTGTGCACACCGGTGGCGGTGGCGCGGCCGTCTCCGGTAGCGGCCTTGCCGCCGGTTCGGTCCTGCTGCTCGGCGGCCTCGGTGCCGGTGCGTACATGCTGCGCCGCCGTGGCGCGAATGGCTCCGCCGCGGCCTGACGCCCCCGGGCCGTACCCGGCCCACGCCCGTCGCGGCCGCCGCCCCCAGGGACGGCGGCCGCGACGTCGCCGCTTCCGAGCCCGGTCGGCGGCCCGCGCCCCCATCGGCGCCCCGCCCGGCCCTCACCACGTCGTCAGGCAGTGAAAGGTAACGAACCCGCATGTCCGCGCAGCCTCCCCTCGTGCAGTCGCAGACCGCATCCGCCCCCCGCTCCCTCGGACGCGCCTTGCTCTGGCCTGCCGCGGCCGTCGCTCTGGGTTTCCTGCTGGTCTTCAACTCCTTCGGCACCTCCACGGACGCCAAGCCCCCTGCTCAGCCCGTGGTCTCGGCACCCGCCGTTGTCCAGTCACCGTCCGCCAAGGCCGAGGAAAAGGGCCTTGAGCTGCCACCCGCCGAACCGAAACGGCTGAAGATCGCGGAGATCGCCGTCGACGCCCCCTTCACGGGCCTGTCCCTCGAGGAGTCGGGCCAGTTGGAGGCGCCGCCGGCGAACAACAGCAATCTGGTCGGCTGGTACGAGGAGGGCGTGATGCCCGGCGAACGCGGCACGGCGATCGTCGCCGGCCATTTCGACACCAAGACGGGCCCCGCCGTCTTCATGCAGCTCAGCAAGCTCAAGCGGGGGAGCAAGATCGACATCAGCCGCGAGGACGGCTCGGTCGCCACCTTCGTCGTCGACTCCGTCGAGGCCTTCAGCAAGGAGGACTTCCCCAACAAGCGCGTGTACGCCGACACCCCTGACGCACAGGTGCGGCTGATCACCTGCGCGGGCGAGTACGACAAGAAGGCGCAGGACTACACCGAGAACCTGGTGGTCTTCGCGCACCTTGAGGCGGTGAAACGGCCGTGACGCCGTCCGGGCCGGGGGTGCCCGTACGCCGAGTGAGTGCGCACACGGCGCATTGTCCTAGCGGTTCCGGGCACCTTCGATACGGCGGAAGCGGTGAAACCGCCGAGCGGACGGAGGCTCGTGATGCTGCACCACACGATCGAGCGCGGAGTTCTGGTCATCACGCTTCACGACGACGTGTGCCTCGGTAATCGCGTCGCCGTGGCGCACGGCATCGCGTCCCTCGTCAAGGCCCACATGCCGGCCCCTGTGGTGATCGTGCCGGCGGCCTCCGCGGTGAGCGCCGCCGCGCTCGGCACGGTGTTGCGTGCCCACCTCCTGTGCAGTCGGCTGCAGGTGCTGATGGCGGTCGTGACGCCGAGCGCGCCCGCCCGCCGTGTGCTCGAGGCGAACGCCGACGTCGGCGGCACCCGCCTTGTCGTGTTCGCGCGCAGCAGCCAGGCGATCGAGGCTCTGGCCGGGTTCGGTCCCGTCTGGGCGGCCTGAGCTCCGCGCCGCGCCGCGGCCCCCATGCCTGCGGGCGTGGGGGCCGCGGCGCATACCGGGCACCCGTATCCGCGAGCTCCGAACCGGGTTGACTTTATACCCCCCAGGGGTATACTGAGGGTGTGTGGTCGCGGAGGGCGGCCCCGATCGAGGAGTGGGTCATGAACACGGGCGTCAGGATCACCGCCTTCGCGGCGGCACTCGCCGCGGCCTTCGGCACCGCCTACGCCGTCGGCCAGGGCATGGACCCCGTGGTGGCCGAGGCGGAGCCGGCGCGGCATGGCGATCACACGGACGAGGGTCAGGACGAGGCGCGCGGGGGCCACGACGGTCACGCGGACGAGAGCGGAGGGGCACCGTCCGCTCCGGGGGGCCTCCAGGTGTCCGAGGCGGGCCTCAGGCTGGACCTCGAGACGCAGCGCGTGGAGGCGGGCAGGAACACCGAACTGCGCTTCGCCGTGGTGGACGAAAAGAAGGACCGCCGCGTGACCGCGTTCCGCCGTGAGCACGGCAAGGAGCTGCATCTGATCGTCGCGTCGCGCGATCTGACGACGTATCGGCACCTGCACCCGGTGCGAGCGGCCGACGGCACCTGGTCCGTACCGGTCCGGCTCCCCGAGGCCGGCGGCTACCGCGTCTTCGCCGACTTCACCCCGGACATCAAGGGCGCCCGCGCCCTCACGCTCGGCGCCGACCTCGCCGTGTCCGGCCCCGCCGACCCCGATCCGCTGCCCGCGCCGAGCGCCACTGCCGCCGTCGACGGCTACGAGGTGACCCTCACCGGCGGCCTCCGCCCCGGCACGGGCAGCGAACTGCTCTTCGGCGTCGCCAAGGACGGCGAGCCGGTCACCGACCTGCAGCCCTACCTCGGCGCCTACGGGCACCTCGTGGCCCTGCGCTCGGGAGACCTCGCCTACCTGCACGTCCATCCGAACGGCGAGCCCGGCGACGGCGCCACGCAGCCCGGGCCGGAGATCTCCTTCACCGCCACCGCGCCGAGCAACGGCGCCTACCGCCTCTTCCTCGACTTCCGGCGCGAGGGCAAGGTCCGCACCGCGGCCTTCACGGTCCACGCCGGGGCCCCCGCCACCGAGCGGACACCCGCAGGCGGTGACGAGGAGTCCGGCCACCGGCACTGACCCGGTCGGCGGACGGGGCCGTGTGAGCGTGCCATACCCGGGTACCCGCGCCGGTGGGACGGGGACTGTCGGGCCAGGTGAGGAGGCCGAGATGGGTGCTGACATCTGGGGCTACCCGGAGACCGCCGCGTACGTGCCGGGAGCGGAGCTCGTGGGATTCTCGGTCGAGGCGACCGACGGCTCGATCGGCAAGGTCGACAAGCACACCGAGGAGGTGGGCAGGTCGTATCTCGTCGTGGACACCGGGCCGTGGATCCTCGGTCGCCGTGTGCTGGTCCCCGCCGGCGTCGTCTCGCGCATCGACACCTCCGACGAGGTCGTCCACCTGTCCTGCACCAAGGCCGAGGTGAAGGACTCGCCGCCGTTCGAGAGCGGCCGGCACGAGGAGGACCTGAGCTACCTCCAGCTCGTCGAGCACTACTACGCCAACCGGCACATGTGACGGGCGACCGGTCCGCTGTGCGCGACTCCGGCCGTGCTCGGCACGACCGTCGTCGCGCACAGCGCGGTCGGACACACTCTGCGCTGCATGAACCATTCCTTCCCAGGTGAGCCGGGGGTGGAGTGCGGCGTGCTCACGCCGGGACGCGCGCGCCGTGTCAGGGGGTGAACAGGCCGTCGGGCCAAGGCAGTCGGGGCGTCGGTGAGGGCGGCCGCCCTCGTGGCGGTCGTCGTGGACCCGCACGTTCCTGAGTCCCGCGTACCGGTGAGGCGGCGGAGCAGGGGGCGGCGGCGGACGCCGTACATCATCGCGATCCGGGGCGGCGCGACAGCGGTGGCGCGCGCGAGCGGCAGGGCGGCGTCGGAGTACGACAATGCGCCCAAGACGGTTCCCGAGTCCGCCGGAGGCATACAGGTGGCTCCGGCGAGGGGAAGGGGAACGGCCGAAGGGGCGGCCCGGCGGAGCCGTCCGGGCCAATCCGGTGCACCCGTCCGCGCTGCGGCACGGCGTGGCGCGTTGCGGCGGGCCCGGCGGAAGGGTGCTCTATGGCTCGCCCGAACCCCGTACCGGCCGCGTGCCGGCTTCCCCGTCAGGAGGCACCGGATGCACCGCACCGCAGCCCTCGCCGCAGCGGCCCTTCTCGCCGTCGTGGCAGCCGTCCCCTCGGCCCTCCCCGCCGCGGCGTCCCAGGCGCCGGAGCGGGTGGACAAGCCGGTCCCGCGCCATGGACTGTTCCTCACCGTCTCGGGCGCGGAGAACACCTGGATCCGCGGTGTGCTGCTGCACTGCAGCCCCGTGCCGAGCGGCCCGCACCCGGACGCCGTCGGCGCCTGCGCCGCCCTCGACGCGGCCGGCGGCGACCTGGACAGCCTGCCGGGCGAGCCGCACCCGTGCACGAAGCAGTACGACCCGGTCACGGTGAGCGCCACCGGCGCCTGGCGCGGCCGGCCGACCGCCTGGCACAAGACCTTCTCGAACGCGTGTGAACTGGCCGCCGCGACCGGGGCCGTCTTCCGCTTCTGACGCCCTCGGCCGGCGCCGGCCTCAGGTGCTCCGCGAGGCGACCACGCCGAGGGTCACCAGGCCGAGCACCACCCACCCGAACCACAGCCAGCCGTTGCTGCCGAGTGCCGCCGTGTAGGCCGTCACGGCCACGAGGGACCCGACGGTCAGCACTCCCATGACCTTCGTCGAACCGGACATGCGCGCGCCCTCCTTCGACGGCGGGAACCGTCGGGACCATGGTCGCGCGTAAGGAGGGCCCCGCGCCAGCGGCCTGCGGAAACCGGCTGGGGGCTACCGGCGGCGCGTCACCGGCCGCGGGCCTGGAGCGAGGCGAGATACGCGTTGTACGCCTCCAGCTCCTTGTCACCGTCCCGGTCCGCCGCCCGGTCGCGGCGCTTGGCCTGCCGCTGGTCGGAGCGGTACCACTGGAAGACCAGCGCGATGAGCACCAGCACGGAGGGGATCTCGCTGAACGCCCAGGCGATGCCGCCCGCCGCGTTCTGGTCCGACAGCGCGTCGATGCCCAGGGACGCGGGCGGATTCTCGTACGCCTCGACCATCGGCGCGGTCGCCATCATCAGCGCGATCCCGAAGAACGCGTGGAACGGCATGCCCGCGAACAGCTCCAGCATCCGCATCACGTAGCCCGGCCGGTGGGGGCCCGGGTCCACGCCCATGATCGGCCAGAAGAACACCAGGCCCACCGCGAGGAAGTGCAGCATCATCGCGATGTGGCCGGGCTTCGACTCCATCAGGAAGTCGAACAGCGGCGTGAAGTACAGCCCGTACAGGCTCGCGATGAACAGCGGGATCGTGAAGGCCGGGTGGGTGACGACCCGCATGTACCGGCTGTGCAGCAGCATAAGGAGCAGCTCGCGGGGACCCTTGCGGCCCCGGCCCGCGACGGGCAGCGCCCGCAGCGCGAGCGTGATCGGTGCGCCGAGAAGGATCACGATCGGCGACAGCATGCTGATGACCATGTGCTGCACCATGTGCACGCTGAACATGACCATGCCGTAGTCGTTCAGCTTGGTGCACATCACCAGTGCGACACTGAGCACGCCGACGGTGAACCAGATCGTACGGCTCACCGGCCAGGCGTCTCCGCGTGCGCGCAGCCGGGCGACGCCCCACCCGTACAGGCCGAGCGCCAGCAGGCAGCCGACCAGGAAGAAGGGGTCCGGTGAGAACTCCAGGCCCCGCCCCAGCGTGAACGGCGGCAGATCCGTGGTCATGCCGTGCCCGCTGTGATCCATCTGTGTGCTCCCGGGCTCCCGATTCGTGCCTGTTGTCCGGACCAGACTAGATGTGCCCCCCGCCGCGACCGCGACCGGGGGCACAACCCATAGCAGGGGGCCGGATCAGAGCACGCACTCCGCCTCGTCGTACCGGTCCGCGGGAACCGTCTTCAGCGTCCGGGTCGCCTCGGCGAGCGGCACCATCGTGATGTCCGTGCCGCGCAGCGCCGTCAGCATCCCGAACTCGCCGCGGTGCGCCGCCTCCACCGCGTGCCAGCCGAACCGCGTGGCCAGCACACGGTCGTACGCGGTCGGGGTGCCACCGCGCTGCACGTGGCCGAGGATCACCGGACGGGCCTCCTTGCCGAGCCGCTGCTCCAGCTCGACGGAGAGCTGGCGGGCGACGCCCGCGAACCGCTCGTGCCCGTAGATGTCCTTGCCGCCCTCGTCCCAGCGCATCGTGCCCTCGCGGGGCTTCGCGCCCTCGGCGACGACCACGATCGCGAACTTCTTGCCGGCCGAGAACCGCTCGCCGACCCGGGCGGTCAGCTCGTCGATGTCGAAGGGGCGCTCCGGGACGACGATCGCGTGGGCGCCGGCCGCCATGCCCGAGTGGAGCGCGATCCATCCCGTGTGCCGGCCCATGACCTCCACGATCAGCACTCGCTGGTGCGACTCGGCCGTGGTCTTCAGCCGGTCCAGCGCCTCCGTCGCGACACCGACGGCGGTGTCGAAACCGAAGGTCACGTCGGTGGACGCGATGTCGTTGTCGATCGTCTTCGGCACGCCCACGATGGGCAGGCCGGCCTCCGACAGCAGGTGGGCCGCCTTGAGCGTGCCCTCACCGCCGATCGGGATGATCGCGTCGAGACCGAGATCGGCGACATGGCCCTTGGCCCGCTCCACACCGTCGCGCAGATGCGCGGGCTGGACGCGGGAGGAACCGAGGATCGTGCCGCCACGGGCCAGGATGCCGCCCACCGCGTCCAGGTCGAGCTTGCGGTAGTCGCCCTCCAGGAGGCCCTTCCAGCCGTCGTGGAATCCGATGACCTCGTCGTCGTGGTCGACGACGGCACGGTGTACGACGGAACGGATGACGGCGTTCAGACCGGGGCAGTCGCCGCCGGAGGTGAGCACACCAATGCGCATAGCCCGAAAACCTTTACAACGTGGGCCGACTCCCGGACCACGTCGTCCGGTTGGATCCCCGCCACCCTACCGGCGTCGGGCGGCCGGTCAGAAACGGGCGTCCGACTGGTGGGACCGGGCCGACGACCCCTTCGCTCAGCCGAGCGAAGGGGTCTTCAGGATGTGCGCTCTACTGAGCGGAGGCGGCGTCAGGCGGGCTGGGTGGCGGACGCGATCCGCTCGGCGCGCAGGGCCTCGTACCAGCGGTCGTCGGTCGGCGGCAGCGCGTTCACGTCGAGCGCCAGCTTCAGCAGCAGGTCCGCGATCTGCGGGTTGCGGGCCATCACGGGACCGTGCATGTAGGTGCCGAAGACGGTGTCGTTGTACGCCCCTTCGGTGCCGTCCCCGGTGCCGTTGCCGCGGCCGAGGACCGTGCGCGCGAACGGCCGGGCGGTCGGGCCGAGGTGGGTGATGCCCTGGTGGTTCTCGAAGCCCGTCAGCTGGGGCAGCCCCAACTGCGGGTCGATGTCGGCCAGGACATCGCCGACGCAACGGGCGCCCTCGCCGCGCGTGGAGATCACGTCGATCAGGCCGAGACCCGGCTCGCGCTCGCCGAGGTCGTTGATGAACTCGTGGCCGAGGATCTGGTAGCCGGCGCAGACCGAGAAGATGATCGCGCCGTTGGAGGCGGCGCGGCTCAGGCCGCCGTCGCGGCGCAGCCGCTCGGCCGCGAGCCGCTGGGGGCGGTCCTCGCCGCCGCCGATCAGGTAGATGTCGCCGGATGTCGGCACGGGCTGGTCGCTGCGCACGTCGATGCGCATCACGTCGAGACCGCGCTGGCGGGCGCGGCGCTCGACGACGAGCGCGTTGCCCTGGTCGCCGTAGGTGCTGAGCAGATCCGGGTAGACCCACACCAGACGCAGACTGCTGTCACTCATTCCCATAAGTCCTTTTCGTCCGTCCGCTCGTCAGTCGCTCAGTTGCCGACGCGGCGGCGCACGTCCTGGAAGGCGGTGTAGTTGGCGATCAGCTCGATCCGGCCCGGCGGGGCTGTCTGCACGGCCTCGTCGACCGTCTCGCACACCCGGAAGTCCAGGCCCGCGACCTCCAGCCGGACCGCGAGGTCGAGCTTGCGGTCGCCGATCACGAAGATCGGGTGCCCGGCGAGCCGCGTGTAGTCGACGTCCCACAACCACGAGGTGTCGGTGCCGTCCGCGCCGCGGGCGTTGACGGACAGGATGACCGGCGTCGGCGGCGGGTCGATCAGCGAGAACGTCTCCAGCCAGCCGGCCGGGTTCTTCGCGAGCAGCAGCCGCACGTCACGGCCGAGGAAGGAGACGACGTCGTACCGGCCGGCGACGGCCTGGACCTGGTACATGCGCTCCAGCGCGACTTGCGGCGGAACGCCGAAGCAGGCGGCGACGGCGGCCGAGGTGGCGGCGTTCGCCTTGTTGGCGCGGCCGGGCAGCTGGAGGTGGATCGGCCAGGCCGAGCCGTGCGGGTCGAGGACGTGGTCACCGCTGAGCACCCAGCTCGGGGCGGGACGGCGGAAGCCGCACTCGCCGCAGAACCAGTCGTCGCCCGGGCGCTGCATCACACCGCCGCAGGACGGGCAGGACCAGGCGTCGTCCTTCCACTCCTGCCCGGCGGCCACCCACACCACATTGGGGGAGGAGGACGCGGCCCACACGACCAGCGGGTCGTCGGCGTTCGCGATCACGGTGGCCTTCGCGCCCGTGAGGCCCTCACGCCACTTCTCGGCCAGCATCCGGGTCTCGGCCGCGCGGTCCAACTGGTCGCGGGAGAGGTTGAGCAGCGCGATGGCCTTGGGCGTCACGTCCCTGGCCACACCGGCGAGGTACTTCTCGTCCACCTCGATCACACCGAACTTCGCGTCCGAGCCGCCGGCCAGCGCGGAGGTGATGCCCGCGGGCATGTTGGCGCCGAGCGCGTTCGAGACGACGGGGCCGCTGGCGCGCAGGGCCTCGGCGATCAGCCGCGTGGTCGTGGTCTTTCCGTTGGTCGCCGACACGAGGACGACGTCCAGGTGCTGCGCGAGCCGTCCCAGCAGGTCGGGGTCCAGCTTGAGCGCCACCCGGCCGCCGATCACCGATCCGCTGCCGCGCCCGGCGGCGCGCGACACCGCCGCTGCGGCCTTGCCCGCCGTAACGGCCAGCTTGGCTCGTGGCGTCAGCTCCGAGTTGCCTGACATCGTCCTTGATCCTCCTAGCATCGGTCGGGACTCAGCCTATCGACCTCTTCTCGGCAGCCCGTACCGCGGCACCGTCGGAATACGTGGAGGTCACGGGGGGACCTGCGCGGAACGTAGGCTGGTCGCCATGCGAAACCGGCCCATCCCCGGCAGTTCCGGACTGGTCAGGCCCATGAGCCTGCTCGGTGATCCGGTGCTGCACGCCCCCTGCGAGCCCGTCACCGACTTCGGCGCGGAGCTGGGGCGGCTCGTCGAGGACATGTTCGCGACGATGTACGCGGCACAGGGGGTCGGTCTCGCGGCCAACCAGGTCGGCGTCGCCCTGCGGGTGTTCGTCTACGACTGCCCCGACGACGAGGACGTGCGCCACCTCGGGCACGTCGTCAACCCGCGTCTGGTCGAGGCCGACGGCCTCACGGTCCGCGGGCCGGAGGGCTGCCTGTCCCTCCCGGGCCTGGAGGCGGGGACGGAGCGCTTCGACCGGGCGGTCGTGGAAGGCGTGACGCTGGACGGCGAGCCGGTCCGCGTGGAGGGCACGGGGTTCTTCGCGCGCTGTCTGCAGCACGAGTGCGATCATGTGGACGGCCTGGTGTACGCGGACCGGCTGACGCCGTGGCGCCGTGGCCGCCTGGCGCGGGCGGCCCGCAAGGCGGCGTGGTCGACGCCGGAGGGCGTGTCGCGCCTGCGGCGCGCTTAGCCGGGGGGCCGTTTCCCCCACCCCGCCCCTTCCCGTAACTGGGGCTCCGCCCCAGGCCCCGAGCCCCTGCGCCCTGACGGGCGCCGCATTGGGCTCCGTGCCCGGACCGCCGCGTGCCTTGCGGCCTGGTGCGCGCGGGCATTTGGGGGCTTCGCCTCAGACCCGTGCCCCGTTCGGTGGCGGCCCTGGGCCCTGTGCCGGGCTCTGCGCGGTGGGCTCCGCCCTGGCGGGCCGGGCGTTGGGCTCCGTGCCCGGACCGCCGTGCTCTGCGCCCTGGTGGGCGCGGGTTATTTGGGGCTTCGCCGCAGACCTTGTACTTGGTTCGGTGCTCCCCCCGGCCGTGTACCGGGCTCTGCGGCCTGGTGGGCGGGGTGTTGGGCTCGGCCCTGGACCGCCGTGCTCTGCGCCCGGCGCGGCGCGGGCTTTCGGGGCTTCGCCCCGTGCTCGTGCCGTCTTCGGGTGGTGACTTGCGCCCTGGCGCGCAGGGGAATTTTGGGGCTTCGCCCCAGAACTCCGTGCCCGGTTCGGTGCCGGCCCTGGGCCATGTGCCGGGCTCTGCGGGCGGCTTCGCCCGGGGGCGGGGCGTTGGGCTCCGTGCCCGGGCCGCCGTGTGTTCTGCGCCTTGGTGGGCGCGGGCTACGGGACTTCGCCCCGGAACTCCGTGCCCGGTTCGGTGCCGCCCCCGGTCGTGTACCGGGCTCCGTGCCCGGTTGGCTCCGCCCGGGTGGGGGGTGTTGGGCTCCACCCCAGGACCGCGCTTCGCGCGGTGTCCTCGGGCGTCGGAGGGGCAGGAAACCCCAGCTTCGCCGGCGATTGAGGCGCGGGGTTCGGGGCGGAGCCCCGACGGGTGTGGCGGGCAGGGGGATTCAGCCCCGCCGGCGACTGAGGCGCAGCGGCCCCGGATGCGCAGCGCGGTGCATCCGTCAGAAGCCCGGGCCGCCCACGCGGTCAGGGGCGTCGAAGAGGCGGCCGCACAGGAGGTCCGTCAGGCTTTTCACCAACTGCGCGCGCGAGCACGGGCGTTCGCCCAGCCACCAGTCGCCCGCCGCGTGCATCATGCCGACGATGCCGTGGCCCCACACCCGCGCCAGCAGGTCGCCGCCCGGGCCCAGGTCGACGCGGTCGGCGATCACCTTGCCCAGCTCCTCGCCGAGGCGGCGCAGCAGCGGGGCCGAGTGGCGGCCGACGTCGAAGCCCTGTTCGGAGGGCTGGTTGTCCTCGGCCGGGTGCATCAGGAAGCGGTAGACCTGGGGCCGCGCCTCGATGGCCGCGAGGTAGGTGTCCAGTGTTCCCGCCACCCGCTCGCGGCGGTCGACGTCCGCGTCCACCGCCACCTGCAGAGCCCGCAGCAGGGCGTCGGTGTGGCGCTTCGCCAGGGCCCGGTACAGCCCGCCCTTGTCGCCGAAGTGACGGTAGAGGATCGGCTTGGTGATGCCCGCCTCGGCCGCGATCGCGTTCATGGAGGCGTGCGGCCCCTCGCGGAGCACCACCCGGTCCGCTGCTTCGAGCAGCTCCCGTCGCCGCTGGTCCGCCGACCGCTGCTGGTGTGCGCTGTCCATGCCCTGTCTCTCCCCGCCCTTGCGAATGCGTGACGCGCAAGGTAACACCCGCTGCGGGGGACCAGTGATCCGGTGGCCTCGGTTGACAGGTTCTACTGCCCGGTAACAGACTTCGAGTTACCGCAAGTAACGCCCTGGCGGGCGCCGTAGTGCTGGAGGGGACATGGCCGAGTTCACGCTCGATCTCAACGAGGACCAGAAGCAGGTCCGGGACTGGCTCAACGGCTTCGCCAAGGACGTGATGCGCCCGGCCGCGGCCGAGTGGGACGAGCGTGAGGAGACCCCCTGGCCCGTCATCCAGGAGGCGGCCAAGCTCGGCATCTACTCTCTGGACTTCTACGCCCAGCAGTTCTTCGACCCCACCGGCCTCGGCATCCCGATGACGATGGAGGAGCTGTTCTGGGGCGACGCGGGCATCGCCCTGTCGATCGTCGGCACCGGCCTGGCCGCCGTGGGCGTCATCGCCAACGGCACCGAGGAGCAGATCGGCACGTGGATCCCGCAGATGTACGGCGACGCCGACGACGTCAAGGTCGCCGCCTTCTGCTCCTCCGAGCCCGATGCCGGCAGCGACGTCGCCTCCATGCGCACCCGCGCCGTATACGACGAGGCCAAGGACGAGTGGGTCCTCAACGGCACCAAGACCTGGGCGACCAACGGCGGCATCGCCAACGTCCACGTCGTCGTCGCCGTCGTCGACCCCGCACTCGGCTCCAAGGGACACGCGTCCTTCATCGTGCCGCCGAACACCCCCGGCCTCTCCCAGGGCCAGAAGTTCAAGAAGCACGGCATCCGCGCTTCGCACACCGCCGAGGTCGTCCTGGAGAACGTCCGCGTCCCCGGCCACTGCCTCCTCGGCGGCAAGGAGAAGCTGGACGAGCGCCTGGCCAAGGCGCGCGAGAGGGCCAGGTCCGGCGGCGAGCGAAGCGAGATGGGGGTCCCCCCGGCCGGAGGCTGGGGGAGGGTCAAGAACGCGGCGATGGCCACCTTCGAGGCGTCCCGCCCCGCCGTCGGCGCCATGGCGGTCGGCACTGCCCGTGCCGCGTACGAGGAAGCGCTCGAATACGCAAGGACGCGCGAGCAGTTCGGGCGTCCGATCATCGACAACCAGGGCGTCGCCTTCCAGCTCGCCGACATGCGCACGCAGATCGACGCCGCCCGCCTGCTGGTGTGGCGGGCCTCCTGGATGGCGACCACGGGCAAGCCGTTCACCTCGGCCGAGGGGTCCATGTCCAAGCTGTTCGCCAGCGAGACCGCCAAGAAGGTCACCGCCCAGGCCATCCAGATCCTCGGCGGAAACGGGTTCACCCGCGAGTACCCGGTGGAGCGCATGCACCGCGACGCCGCGATCTACACCATCTTCGAGGGCACCAGCGAGATCCAGCGCCTGGTCATCGCCCGCACGCTGTCGGGCATGCCGATCCGCTGACGGGCCGACGCGGCGAAGGCTCCCGTCCCGGCCGGGACCGGAGCCTTCGTGGTGCGCCCGGCGGCCCGTCAGGCAGCCAGCAGCCCCTCGATCGCCGCCACGACCTCGGCGGACTCCGGCTCGGTGCGCGGGCGGAAGCGGGTGACCTCGCCCTGCGGGGAGATCAGGAACTTCTCGAAGTTCCACTGGACGTCACCCGCTTCACCGGCCGCGTCCGCGGTCTTCGTCAGCTCCGCGTACAGCGGGTGCCGGCCCTCGCCGTTCACCTCGGTCTTCTCCAGCAGCGGGAACGTCACACCGTACGTCGCCGAGCAGAACGCACCGATCTCCTCCGCGTTGCCCGGCTCCTGGCCCGCGAACTGGTTGCACGGCACGCCGAGCACCGTGAGCCCCCGGTCGCCGTACGTCTTCTGCAGCCGCTCCAGGCCCTCGTACTGCGGCGTCAGGCCGCAGCGGGACGCCACGTTCACCACGAGCACGGCCTTGCCGCGGTGATCGGCGAGCGACGTCGGCTCGCCCGTCAGGGTGCGCAACGGGATGTCGAAAAGGGACATCGAGGACTCCTTCGTACCTGTGTTTATGTGATTCTTATTCTTCGTGTAGCGTGCGCGCGTTCGATAAGCATGCAACCACGAGGAAGTCCGCCATGAGCGCCCCGACGTCCCCCTCCGCCCCGCAGGACCCCCAGCAGATCCCGCAGGGTCAGCCCGATGCTGCTCCCGCTCCCCAGCCGGCCAAGAAGGGCATCGTCCGGAAGCTCCTCGGGGTCGTCGTCCTCATCGTCGTCGCCGTGGCCGTGAAGCTCGGCGCCGGCTACATCCTCGGTGACGCCCCGGTCCGCGCCGAGGCCGGCGACTGCGTCCAGGTCACCGGTCCGGACGACGCCCCCGAGGTCGAGACCAAGAAGTGCGGTGAAAAGGGCGCCAACTACAAGGTCGTCAAGGTCATCGAGAACAGCTTCGACGTCAACGCCTGCACCGTGGGCGAGGCCGCCCTGGCGCAGCAGTGGGACGCCGACAAGTTCGTGCTCTGCCTCGACCCGGCCAAGTAAGCGCCTCCGAGGGGCCCTCAGGGCGCACCCACCGCCGGCAGCTCACGCGGCCACTCGCCGACGGAGCGCAGCAGCTCGATGAACGCGCGCTCCGCCGGCGACAGCAGACGGTCTCTGCGGCGGACGAGATTGACGGGCCGTGACCGCGGCACCGGACTGACCGGCAGCACCGCCAGCGTCCCGGCCCGTACGTCGTCCACCACGGCGTGCTCGGAGATGAGGGCGAGCCCGAGACCCGCCACCACGCACTGCTTGACCGCCTCGGGCCCCCAGACGTCACCCCGCGACACATGGGTCAACTCCCAGTCCGCCAGCGCCTGTTCCTGGAGCTCCCGCGTCTGGGACCCCGGCTCGCGCAACAGGAAGCGGCAGCCCGCCAGATCGCGCGGGCACACCTCGTCCCGCGCCGCCAGCGGATGCTCCGGCGCCGCGATGAGCACCAGACGCTCACCGAGCACCGTCTCCGGCACCAGCTGGGACGCCGTCGGCGCACCCGCGACCACCGCGACTCCGATGTCCCCGGCCAGCAGCCGCTCCAGCACGGCCTCGTTGTTGCCCACGAAGATGTCGCACTCGATGCCCGGATGCCGCTCCTGGAAGCGCGCCAGCAGCGGCGGCAGCAGATACGTGCCGACCGTCGTCGAACCGCCGACCAGCAGCCGCCCCGACGTCAGCCCGCTCACCTGCTGCACCGCCGCCACGGCCTCCTCGGCCAGCAGGAACACCCGCTTGCCGTACTCCGCCAGCACCTCGCCCTCGGCCGTCGGCCGCGCCCGCGAGCCCGAACGGTCGATCAGGGTGACCTTCAGGGACTGCTCCAGCCGGCGCACCTGGTTGGAGACCGACGGCTGACTCATGTAGAGCCGGTGAGCCGCCGCCGAGAAGCCCTGGTGCTCCACGACCTGCATGAAGATCCACAAACGGTGGAGGTTGAGTTCCACTGGCCTCCCCACGCCGCTCGCCGATCATCCGGGCCGCCGACTCTAGCCCCGGGACGCCCTGGTGGGGAGGGTGCGGGACGCGGTGACCGCGCCTGCCGGGGCCCGCCCCGAGGAAACCCACCACCGGCGGCAGCCGCCAACGGCCTCTGCCCTGGTCAGCCACGACCGCGTCAAGGGGCTATGGCGGCCATAGCGAATCCGGTGGTTCTGCCCCAGCTCGGCTCGGTGCTACCCATGAAAAGGCGGGACGGCGAACGAGGCGGCCGTCCCGGCTCCTTCGACCTCAGGGGTGGATCCGCACATGACCGAACCGCTGACAGTGAACGGGCGCCGCTACCACCGGCCCCGCCGGCCCGTTGCCGTCGTCTGCATCGACGGCAGCGAGAACGCCTACCACGAGCGGGCCGTCGCGGACGGCCGCATGCCCTTCCTGGAGCGCATGCTGCGCACGGGCAGCGACCTGCGCGCCGACTGCACGATGCCGTCCTTCACCAACCCCAACAACCTGTCCATCGCCACCGGGGTGGCGCCCTCCGTCCACGGCATCTGCGGCAACTACTTCTACGACACCGTCAGCGGCACCGAGGTCATGATGAACGACCCCGAACTGCTGCGCGTCCCCACGCTGTTCGCCGCCTTCTCACGGCAGGGCGCCAAGGTCGCCGTCGTCACCGCCAAGGACAAGCTGCGCCGCCTCCTCGGCAGTGGTCTCGTCGACGGGATCTGCTTCTCCGCGGAGAAGGCAGACCAGGCCACCGAGGAGGAGAACGGCATCGGCAAGGTCCTCGCGCGGACCGGCATGGACCTGTCGTCCGTCTACAGCGCCGAGCTCAGCGAACTGGTCATGGCCGCCGGGGCCGACATCCTCGACAAGGACCGCCCCGACGTCATGTACCTCTCGCTCACCGACTACATCCAGCACAAGCACGCACCCGGATCGCCCGTCGCCAACGACTTCTACGCCATGCTCGACCAGTATTTCGAGCGCATCGACGAGCTCGGCGCCGTCCTCGTCGTGACCGCCGACCACGGCATGAACGCCAAGGCCGACGGCGACGGAATCGCCCGGGTGGTCCACCTCCAGGACGTCCTCGACGCACGTCTGGAGCCGGGATCCGCCCGCGTCGTCCTGCCCATCACCGACCCGTACACCGTCCACCACGGCGCACTCGGCTCGTACGCCACCGTCCATCTGCCCGAGGGCGCCGACACCGGCGCCCTCACCGCCCACCTCGCGGCACTGGCGGGCGTGGACGTGGTCCTGACCCGCGAGGAGGCGTGCGCCCGTTTCGAACTGCCAGGCGACCGCATCGGGGACCTGGTGGTCATCGCGGAACGCAACACCGTGCTCGGCACCACGCCGGCGCGGCACGACATCTCCGGCTTCACCGAGCCGCTGCGCTCACACGGCGGACTCACCGAGCAGAAGGTGCCGTTCCTCGTGAACGCCCCCGTCACCGAGCTGCCCGACGGGCACCGGCTGCGCAACTTCGACGCGTACTGGGTCGGCACCGCGATCGCGGCGGGAGAGCCGCTGACCACCTGAACCGCACCGATCCGCACACGACCCGGCCCCGGCGCACCGCCGAGGCGCGCGCCGGGGCCGTGCCATGCCCGTTGCCGCCCCCCACGCCAGCCAATCCGCCCCATGACGAGGGACAGGACACAGCTATGGCCGACCTCGCACCACCGCAACCGCACCGCAGACCCCTGCCCGGCACCACGGAGGCGGACGCCGTCCGCTGGCGCCGCCGGATCTTCGCCGTCACCTGGCTCGCCTACGCCGGGTTCTACTTCGTACGCCAGGCCTTCTCCGTCGCCAAACTCGGCATCCTCGACGACCCGGCCGTCGACACGGTCCTCACCGAACGCGTCCTCGGCGTCATCGACGCCGTCTACCTCGCCGCCTACGCGGCCGGGCAGTTCCTGTGGGGCGTGTGGGCCGACCGCTTCGGCCCCCGGGTCGTGGTCATCGGAGGCATGATCGGCGCCGTCGCCGCGGCCTGCGTGATGGGCCTCAGCAGCGCCCTGCTCGTCTTCGGCGGCGCAATGGTCGTCCAGGGCCTCGCCCAGTCGGCCGGCTGGGCGCCGCTGTGCAAGAACATGGGCAGCTTCTTCCCGGTACGGCAGCGCGGCCGGGTCCTCGGGCTCTGGAGCACCAACTACGCGTTCGGGGGCCTCGCCGCGCCCCCGTTCCTGGGCTGGATCGCCTACTCGCTCTTCGACAGCTGGCAGGTGGCGTTCCTCGCGGGCGCCGCGACCCCGCCGGCGTACTGCTGCTGTTCGTCGCGCTCCAGAAGGACTCTCCGCGGGACGCGGGCATCGCCGAGGACGACGCACCCGGCGAGGAGGCGGCGCCGGAGCCGGGTGAGCGGCGCGGCGGGCTCGCGCTCTACCGCGAGACGCTGCGCGACCGCATGGTGCTCACCCTCGGCGCCGCCTACTTCCTGCTCAAGCCTGCCCGTTACGCGATCCTCCTGTGGGGGCCCGTGCTCGTCAGCCGACGGCTGCCCGTCATCGACAAGGTCGGCGCCGTCCTCATCCCGATCGCCTTCGGGGTGGCCGGCGTCCTCGCCCCGATCGTCGTCGGCTGGGTCTCCGACCGGCTGTTCGCCTCGCGCCGCGTACCGCCGTGCGTCCTCGCGCTGGCGCTGCTGACCGTGACCCTCGCGCTGTTCATGCCGCTCACCGCGACCGGCAGCGTCCCGGTCATGATCGGTGTCCTCGCCGTGATCGGGCTGACCGTGTACGCCGCGGACTCGATGATCTCGTGCGTCGCCGCCGTGGACTTCGGCACCGACAAGGGCGCGGGCACCGCGGCCGGGCTGGTCAACGGCTGTGGCTCCGTCGGCGCCGTCCTCGGAGGACTGCTGCCCGGGTTCCTCTCCGGCGGTGCGCTGTTCACCGGTTTCGCCGGCGCCGCGCTGCTGGCCGGGCTGCTGATGCTGCCGCACTGGAACCGGCTGCCGCGCACGGCAGGCGCGTGAACCGCCGTCGCACGAACCCGCGTCACCCCTCGCCGCGTACCAGCCGTACCAGCCGTACCAGCCGTACCAGCCGTACCAGCCGTACCAGCCGTACCAGCCGTACCGAGAGAGGAACCGAGACCCCATGACCGTCAACCAGGCCGACACCGTCGTCGTCGGCGCAGGAATCGTCGGACTCGCGCACGCCCTGGCCGCCGCCCGCCGCGGCGAGCGCGTCGTCGTCTTCGAGCGCGACGACTTCGCCGTCGGCGCGTCCATCCGCAACTTCGGGATGATCTGGGCTATCGGCCAGGAACGGGGCGCCGTCTACGAGCGCGCGCTGCGCAGCCGCGAGATCTGGCTGGAGGTCGCCGCCAAGACCGGTCTGTGGGCCGAGCAGACCGGCTCGCTCCACCTCGCCCACCACCCCGACGAGGTCGCCGTCCTCGAGGAGTTCCTCGCCACGACGCCGGCCGCCCGCGAACGCGGCGCCACCCTGCTCACCGCCGGGGAGGCCACGCGGCGCAGCGCGGTCGCCCGGCCCGACGGCCTGCTGGCCGCGATGTGGAGCCCGACCGAGGTCAACGTCGACCCCCGGCGGGCGATCCCCGCCGTCGCCGAACACCTCGTCGCCGAGTACGGGGTCGACATCCGCTTCGGCACCACCGTGCGCTCGGTCGACCTGCCCACCGTCTCCACGACGGCGGGGGAGTGGCGTGCCGGGCGCGTCTTCGTGTGCAGCGGAAACGACTTCGCGACGCTCTACCCCGACGTCTTCGCCGAGAGCGGCCTCGTCCGCTGCAAGCTCCAGATGATGCGCACCGGCGTCCAGCCGGGCGGCCGGCAGCTCGGTCCGATGCTCTGCGGCGGGCTCACGCTGCTCCACTACGCGGCTTTCGACGGCCTCGCGGCCCGCGTGCCGCTCGCCGAACGGATGGCCTCCGAGCTGCCGTTCCACCGCGAGCACGGCATCCACGTGCTGCTCTCCCAGACCGCGGACGGACGGCTGACGATCGGCGACAGCCACGCCTACGGCATGACGCACGACCCCTTCGAGAACGAGGAGATCAACGAAGCCGTCCTCGCCTACCTGGCCACCTTCGCCGCGATCCCCGACGCCCGCATCACCGAACGCTGGACGGGCTACTACCCCTCCCTGCGGGACGGGCGCACCGAACTCGTCGTCTCCCCCGCGCCGTCCGTCATCGTCGTCAACGGCGTCGGCGGGGCCGGCATGACGCTCTCCTTCGGCCTCGCCGAGGAGGTCGTCGGCGCCTGGACGGGTGGAAGGGCCCCGGCGGGAACGTCCTGACGCCGTTGGCGCATAACGGGCCCGGCGTGACGTCGGCCTTCACGACCTGGTGGTGGTGAAGGCCGACGTCGTGCTGTGGGAAGGGCGTCGGTGTCATTGCGTGTCGAGGAGCAAGGGGAGGTCCCGGCCGGGACGCTTCGCGTGGCTGTCCAGGCTGCCGCGGCTGGTTACGTGCCTCCAGGCGATCGGGGATGAGCCGGTGGAGGCGGACAATTGAGCCCGGGCGGCGTGTAGGGCGAAACGTCGGCGCGCGAGTACAGGCACGGGCGCCTGACCGGCTCCCGTGCGCCCGGCGGCATCCTCGCGGCCATGCACTGCCCTTCACGTCTCCTCGCGTCGACACGTCCCTCTGCGCCCGGTGCTGAAGCAATGGCGATCTACGCCACTGACCTGCGGGTTCTCCGGCGGGCTGCCGCGCACCCCGCGTGGGTGCGGGCGATTTGCCGGACTCCCTGAACGCCACAATTATGGCATTCGCATATGACTTCCCGAATAACCGCCTGGCATTGCCCAAAGGGTCCCGGGATTTCGTGGCCGGATTACATTGACAGTCTGCTCGGTTCCGCGCGTTAATTGACCGCCCGAGGTGTTGGATCTTCTCGCACGGATGCGCAAATCGACCAATTTTGTGACCAGGGTGATCGTCGAAACATGTTGGGTCATACCGTAGTTGAGGCGTGATCGCCTGGGCATCAGCGCGGACGTGCCGAATCCGGATTCCCTGTGGAGGGATTTATGGCCCTTCTCGACTCCTTCTCCATTCCAGACTTCCATCTGCCCTTCGAATCCTCCAAACATCCGCAGTCGGGCCAGGCCAACGACGAGGCGACCTCGTGGGCACTTCGCCTTGGGCTGATCACCGACGCGGCGGAGCAGTTCGCCGGCATCGGTTTCGGGCACCTGTCCGGGCGGGTGTGTCATGAGGCGCCCTACCGGCACGTCGTGCTGCTTGCCGAGTGGATGGCCTGGTCATTCGTCCTCGACGACCAGCACGACCACCTCATCAGGGCGGGTCGCCTGGAGGCGTGGCGTCCCCTCACCGATGCGATCACCGGGTACCTCGCCACGGGGAAGATCGAGGGTGCGCCGCAGCTGCGCCACAATCCACTGGTGGTCGGATTCGTCGACCTGTGCGACCGCATCCTGGCCGAGATGCCGCCGAGCACAGGGGAGCGCTACCGGGCGCACATCCCCCTCATGCTGCGCTCCCTCGACCAGGAGGCGGTCAACCGGAACGCCGCACAGCAGCCGACGATCGACGACTACGTCCACATGCGCCGGCACAGTTCCCAACTGCTGCCGATGATGGACATGGTGGAGGCCGGCCTGGGCGTGGAAGTGCCCCCGGAGGTGTACAACAGCTCCGCGTTCCAGGACCTCATGAGCAGTGCCCTGGACGTCATCTCATGGGGCAACGACGTCTTCTCCCTGCGCAAGGAGTTCTCCTGCGGGGACAACAACAACCTCGTCTCCCTCCTTGCCTGGTGGAACGAGTGGTCACTGCCACAGGCCGTGCTCGCCGTCCAGGAGCGCACCCGCGTCCGCGTCGAGGACTTCCTGGCCGCTGCGCAGAGGCTGCCCGATGTGCTGGACACGCTCGGGGTGACGGACCCCTCGGTACGTGCCGGAGTCGCGCGCTGTGTGAAGAGCTATCAGGACTGGATGATCGGCGCGGACCTCTGGCAGCGGTACGAGTGCACCCGCTACAACGATGAACGGTGGGTCGCGGGGCTCGAGTCCGCGTACACCCGCCCGGATCTCATCTCAGTGAAATGAGCGGTACGACGGAGAGGTGGCCCATGACGCATGTGAACCAGTCACGCGAGGCGTCGGTGGCTCCGGGGAGTCTGCCCGTCCTCGGCCACGCGCTGCAGTTGTGGCGCAGGCCGATCGCGTTCCTGGAGTCGCTGCGCACGTACGGCGACGTCGTGAGGGTCGACGTGGCCACCTGGCCCGTCCACGTGCTCACCAGCCCGGAGCTGATCCAGACCGTACTGGTCGGCGACGCCAAGAACTTCGGGCGCGGCAGGGTCTTCGAGAAGCTGCGCCCGCTGTTCGGCAATGGCATCGTGACGACCGACGGGGAGTTCCATCGCAAGCAGCGCCGAATAATGCAACCGGCATTCCACCGCAGCCAGATCACCGCCTACGCGGACATGATAGGCCGACAGGCGGACGCGATGTCCGCTTCATGGACGGCCGGTGAAGAGATCTCGGTGGTCGCGGAGATGCGCCGGTTCGCGATGTCCTCGGTCGCTGAAATGATCTTCTCCGGCGCTCTCGGGCAGCCGGCTGTCGCGGAAGTACAGCGTTCGCTGCCGACGGTCCTGGAGGGCATGATCGCGCGAACCGTCATGCCAAGGGCGTTGGACCGGCTGCCGATCCCGCTGAACCGGCGGTTCGACGCGGCCTCTGCGCGACTGCGCCGGGTCATCGACGAGGTGATCGCGCAGTACGGCAGCGAAAAGCAGGACCGCGACGATCTTCTGTCGCTGTTGATGTCCAGCGTGGACCCGGAGACGGGCGAGACGATGAGCGGCGAGCAGGCGCGCGACGAAGCCATCTCCATCATGTTCGCCGGCACGGAGACCTCCGCCACGGTGCTGTCCTGGATCTTCCACGAACTCGGCGGTCATCCGGAGGTGGAGAAACGCCTGCACGCCGAAGTCGACGACGTGGTCGGCACTCGGCCCGTGACCCACGCCGACATCGCCGGACTCACGTACACGCACAGTGTTTTCCAGGAGGCGCTTCGCCTGCATTCGCCGCTGCTGTTCACCAGGCGCGCTCTGGTTCCGGTGAACCTCGGGGGCGTCTCGATCCCAGCCGGATCAGAATTGGGGTACAGCCCCTATGCACTTCACCGGGACCCCGCGCTGTTCCACGAGCCCACGACATTTGATCCCGGTCGGTGGAACAGCGGCTCGGCGGATCGGCCGCGCCCGCACAGGTTCATTCCCTTCGGGGCCGGTCAGCACAAATGCATCGGGGACAACTTCGCGGCAGCGGAGATCGTGATCGCTTTGGCGAGCGTGGCGTCCCGATGGCGGTTGGTTCACGCTCCGGGTACCGCCGTGCGCGAAGTCGCCGCGGGTATCCCGCAGCCGGATGCGTTGGTCATGACTCCCGTAGCACGACGCTGACGGAAACTGATCGAATTCGGCACTTTTGAGGCGACGTTCGGACGATCTCGCGACTGTGGATCTGCGTCAGCGAAGAGTACAGGACCACCCTCGTACGAGTGGCCGTGTTCCCTGGAAATGGTCGCAAGGAGCATCATCACGCCCCTTTGGCCCTACACTCGGCCGCACGCGCTGGTAGGGGGTCAGAGGGTGACACAGGCCGTGGGGCACGAAGAGTGGGCTGACCAGCCCATCCTCGAACGAGAGACCGAGGTTCGCGCAATCCAGCACGCGTTGGACGCATTGTGCGGAGACCCGGTCAACGGCTCCGGCAGGCGGCGGGGCGGTGTACTCGTCTTCGCTGCAGGAGCCGGACTCGGCAAGACCACCCTGCTCGCCGAAGCCCGCCGACGTGCCGGCGAACGGGGCTGTGCGGTGTTGTCCGCACGTGGCGGCGAGCAGGAGAAGCAGGTGCCTTTCCACGTGGTGCGCCAGCTGATCCAGCCCACCTTCGCCGCCATGAGCGAGGACGAGCACCGTGAGATCCTGGGCCACTGGTACGGCATCGTCGCACCGGCGATCGGCCTGACCGCCCCGCAGCCTGGCGCCGCACCCGACCCCCAGGGCGTGCGCGACGGTCTCGACTGGGTCGCCACCCGACTGTCGGTGCGTTCCACTGCCGTTGTGCTGGTCCTCGACGACGCGCACTGGGCCGATGCGGAATCCCTCGCGTGGCTCACCGCCTTCGCCGCACGCGCCGAGGAACTGGGGATGCTGATCGTCGTGGCCTGCAGGCCGGACGAGCTCCCCTCCGAGGCCGCCGTGCTGCACACTCTGGCCTCGCGCCACGGGGCACGCCCGCACCAGTTGGAGCCCCTCACACCGAGCGCGGTGGCGCGCATAGTGCGCGACGCCCTCGGCGACGGTGCCGACGACCCGTTCTGCCGGGAATGCTGGGCGATCACCGGTGGTAACCCCTTCGAGGTCGTCGAGCTCACCGCGAAAGGCCGCGACCGTGGCCTGACGCCGCAACAGGAGAACATTCCCCAACTCAGGGATCTCGCCTCGGCCGTCAAGGGCAGCGGGCTCATAGAACGGCTCGAACAGCTCGGTCCCTCCACCGTCCGGCTTGCCTGGGCCGCCGCGGTGCTGGGCACCGGCATCTCCACCAGGATCGCGGCGAGCGTCGCCGCGATCGGCGACGCGCAGATCAGCGAGGCCATCGGCCAACTGCACGCCGCGCGCATCCTGACGGTCCTGACCACGGTGAAGCGCGACGAGGTCGTGGAGTTCTTCCACCCGCTGATCGCCACCGCCGTGTACCGTTCGATGCCCGCGGGCGTACGCGTCGCCATGCACGGCATGGCAGCGAGGACCGTGATCGACGCCGGCCTCGGCGCCG
The DNA here is from genome assembly GCF_053591895.1 of Streptomyces sp. NPDC002867. Taxonomy (NCBI): domain Bacteria; kingdom Bacillati; phylum Actinomycetota; class Actinomycetes; order Kitasatosporales; family Streptomycetaceae; genus Streptomyces; species Streptomyces sp. NPDC002867. The sequence goes on from NZ_JBSFUR010000009.1 coordinate 160,264, forward strand.
CGGCCGCCGCCCGCCACATGCTGGAGATGCATCCGGAAGGCGACCCCTGGGTCGTGCAGCAGCTGCGCCAGGCCGCCCGCGAGAACTTCTCCGCAGGAGCCCCCGACGCCGCCCGCCGCTATCTGGCCCGCGCTCTGCGTGAACCGCCGGATCCGCAGGACCGAGCCCAGGTGTTGTTCGAACTCGGCTCGGCCAGCCTCCTCCACGAGCCCGCCACCACCGTCAACCACCTGCGGGCCGCACTGGAGGAGCCCGAGACCGAACAGGGCCTGCGGGAGGCCGTCACCTACCGGCTTGCCCAAGCTCTGGCCCATACGGGCGAGTTGGCGCAGGCCGCCGAGCTCCTTGCGGACGAGACCCGCCGTACCACCAGCGCCCGGACAAAACTGCGCATGCAGGCGGAGCAGTTCAAGTGGAACGCCGTCCGCGTCGACGAGCAGGACTCACCGGCCCGTTCCCGGCTGCTGGCCCAGTTCGCCAAGCGCCTCACCGGCCGGGACCTCGCCGAACGCCACATCCTGGGAATGCGGGCCTGGGACGGCGCGATGCGCGGCGAACCCTGCGCCACTGCCCTGTACTTTGCCGAGCAAGCCCTTGAAGGCGGCCTGAGTTGGACCGACCAGGACTTCGGTTTCGAGGTGCCAGTCGTCGTCGCCATCACACTCATGTACTGCGACCAGCCAGGCCGAGCCGAAGAGCTCTTCAACGACGGCATTGCCGAGTTCGAGGAACGAGGCTGGCGCGGCGCACACCTGTCCTTCGCCTACACCCTGCTCGGCTACATCCGCTACCGGCGCGGGCGGCTCGCCGAAGCGGAGGACTTCGTACGCCAGGGACTCGAGATCGCCAACCGGGTCGGGCACGACATCCCGGCACAGTGGTACGCGATCGGTACCCTCATCGAGACCCTGCTCGCGCGCGGCCAGATCGCCGAAGCCCAAGCCTTCGCTGATTCCTACGACGTGGGGAAGGTTTTCCCCAACGCGGTCGTCTACCCCGACCCCCAAGCCGTCTGGGGAAAGCTCCTCCTGGCCCGCGGCATGCATGAGGAGGCCGAGCGGCAGCTCGCCGAAGCCGGCCAACGCCTCGACAGCCGGGGCACACGCAACCCCTCGTGGAGCCCCTGGCAACTCGACCTCGCCCTGGCACAGGCCAAGCATCAACCCGAGAAGGCCCGTGCCACCGCGCAAGAGGCCGCTGCGCGCGCCCGCACGTTCGGCACCGCCAGCGTCATCGGTCACGCACTGCGCGTCCAGGCGGCGACCACCGACCCGGCCGAGTCGGTCGCCCTTCTCCAGGAAGCCGTCGAGCACCTCGAGCAGTCCCCCGCCGCGTACGAACTCGCGCACGCGCTCATCGACCACGGCACCGCCCTGCACGCCGTCGGCGACCTGGAGCGCGCCGCCCGCCAGCTCTACTCCGGCATGGAAGCCGCGACCGCCTGCGGCGCCGAAGCCCTCGCAACCCGCGCCCGATCCGAGCTCGCCGCCGCCGGACTGCGCCCGCGTCGCCGCCAGGTCCCGGAGCAGGACACCCTCTCCACAGCGGAGAGCGCCGCAGCCCGCCGCGCCGCGGTCGGGCTCGACAACGCGGCGATCGCCGCCGAGCTCGGCACGAGTGAGCATGCCGTATCGAAACTGCTGTCCGCGGTCTTCACCAAACTGGGAACCGACCGAGTGGGCCTGCGCCGCGCGCTCGGCATGTGATCCGGCCGGGCCCGGGACGGACGCCCGCACCCACGCCGAAGCCGGGAGCGGCAGCCCGCAGCCGTGGCTGTGTCTGCTGCCCGGGCCCGTGCTGTGCCGCTCGCGCGGTGCGCTGCGGGCCCTTTGGCGTCCCCGGCCCCTTCCCCGTCCCGGCCCCCACGGGTGCCGGGACCTTTCGCTGTGGTGCGCTTTCAGTAGCCGATACAGGCCGAATGCCACGCGGTGTAGAACTCCCACACCTGAGGCGAGCACTCCGGAGGACCGTACTGGGATGCCTTCGCGCCGGTGTGCGGCAGATGCGCGTACGCGCCGACGCCCGGACGGTTCACGTGCAGCATCCCCGCCTCGAGGTGTTCCACCGCCTCGAACGCCCGCGACTGGGACGCCGTGAACACCGTCCCGCTCATCCCGTACCTCACCGAGTTCGCGATGCGCATCGCGTCGTCGAACCCGTCCGCGTCGACGACGGCCAGCACGGGCCCGAACACCTCCTCCTGGGCGAGTTCGCTGTCCCACGGCACGTCCCGGATCACCGTCGGCTGCACGTAACACCCCTCCGGCAGCCCCTCCCGCTCCTCGGGGCCGCCGCCGCACAGCACCTTGCCGCCGTCGCGCTGCGCCCCGGCGACCGCGGCCAGCGCGGCGTCCCTGCGCACCGTGTTGACCACCGGGCACACCTGCGAGGCGGGATCGTCACCCGGCCCCACCCGCAGGGCGGCCACTCGCGGCACCAGCCGCTCCAGGAACTCCTCCCGCACCCGTACGTCCACCACCGCCCGGCTCGTCGCACTGCACCGCTGCCCGGCCTGCCCGAACGCGCCGTGCACCACCGCGTCCACGGCCCGGTCCAGGTCGGCGTCGTCGCACACCACGACCGCGTTCTTGCCGCCCAGCTCCAGCTGCGTCCGCAGCAGCCGGTGCGCGCCGCCGGTGTGGATCGCGGTGCCCACCGCGAGGGAACCGGTGAAACTGATGCCCGCGACGCCCGGGTTGGCGACCAGCGCCTCACCGGCCGCCACATCGCCCTGCACCAGGTTGAGCACCCCGTCGGGCACCCCGGCCTCCTGGAACACCTCCACCAGCAAAGCCGCCGTGAGCGGAGTGAGCGGCGAGGGCTTCAGCACCGCCGTGCACCCCGACAGCAGCGCCGGTGCCACCTTCCACATCGGGATGGCGAGGGGGAAGTTCCACGGCGAGACCAGACCCACCACACCGATCGGGCGGCGGAAGGTGTACGCGAAGGTCCGCTCGTCCTCCGCGGGCGCCGTCACCCCGCCGAGCAGCCGCGCCTGGCCGGCCGTGAAGTCGAGCACGGCACGCGCCCTGGCCACCTCGCCGTGCGCCTCGGCGAGCAGCTTGCCCTGCTCCCGCGTGATGACGGCGGCGAACTCCTTTGCACGTTCGGCGAGCAGCGCGCCCGCCCGCGCCAGATACGCCGCCCGCCTGATCGGACCGAGCCCGCGCCAGCCGGGCAGCGCGGCCCGCGCCGCGTCGACCGCCCGGTCCACGTCGACGCCGCCCGATTCGGCGAACTCGCCGACGGTGTCGGTGAAGTCGGCCGGATTGATGTTCTCCCTGGTCAGTCCCGACTCGGCCGGGACCCACTGTCCGTCGATGAAGTTGAGCCGAAGGTGCTGTGACTGAGCCATGCCCTCCCCTTCGCTGGACCACGCCGGCACTGCTGCCGGACCCGGCCAGACTCTCCGACGGAGAGCGCCGTCACAATGCGCGATTGCCGAATGCCACCGATAGCCCCGGCCTATCGGTCGCGCGTTCCCGTCGGCGGAGAGCGGGCGGCCGACGCCGCCAGGGCACGGCGACCTTCCCTCGCGGCCGGCGGCGCACCTTCACCGAACGGCTGGACAGCCTGTACGCCGACGACGCGCGCGTCCTGCACGCGTGACGCCCCTGTTGACGGAGGGCGGCCGGCCCGGACACCGGGACATGCTGCTGACCGGTTACACCGGCCGGAACAGGCCCTCCTGCACCACCGACACCAGCAGCTGACCCTCCCGGTTGTAGATCCGGCCGCGCGCCAGGCCGCGGCCGCCGGTCGAGATCGGGGACTCCTGGTCGTACAGGAACCACTCGTCCGCCCGGAACGGGCGGTGGAACCACATCGCGTGGTCCAACGACGCCATGTCGAAGCCGCGCGGTCCCCAGAGCGGCTCGACGGGGATGCGCACCGCGTCCAGGAGCGTCATGTCGCTCGCGTACGTCAGCGCGCAGGTGTGCACCAGCGGGTCGTCGCCCAGCGGGCCCACGGCGCGCATCCACACCGCGCTGCGCGGGTCCGCGTCCTTCAGCTCCTCGCGGGTCCAGCGCAGCCGGTCGACGTAGCGGATGTCGAACGGCTGCCGCCGGGCCATCCGCTCCAGCGACTCGGGCAGATGGCCCAGGTGGTCGCGGATCTCGTCCACGAGCATCGGCAGGGTCTCCGGGGCGGGCACGTGCCGCGGCGGCAACTGGTGCTCGATGCCGCCCGACTCCGGGCGGTGGAAGGACGCCGTCAGGTTGAAGATCGTCTTCCCCTGCTGGACGGCGGTCGTGCGGCGCGTGGTGAACGACCGGCCGTCCCGGACCCGTTCTACCTGGTAGACGATCGGCACACCCGGAATCCCCGGCCGCAGGAAGTACGCGTGCAGCGAGTGCACGGGGCGCTCCCCGTCCGTCGTCCGGCCGGCCGCGACCAGCGCCTGGCCCGCGACCTGCCCGCCGAAGACGCGTTGCAGCGACTCCTCGGGGCTGCGTCCACGGAAGATGTTGACCTCGATCTGCTCCAGGTCGAGCAGATCGACCAGCCGCTCGGCCGGATTCGTCATGACGGGTCGTCCTCTCGATGCGGTTCAGAGCTGGCCGACGGAGGTGACGCGCACGACCGCCCGGCCCTCCTCGTCGGAGGCCGCCAGATCGACCTCCGCGCTGATGCCCCAGTCATGGTCGCCGTTCGGGTCGGCGAACGTCTGGCGCACACGCCACAGACCGTGCGCCGGGTCCTCCTCGATGGCGAGGAGCTTCGGACCGCGGGCGTCCGGGCCGGTGCCCAGATCGTCGTACTCGTCCCAGTAGGCGTCCATCGCCTCGCCCCACGCCTCCTCGTCCCAGCCGGACTCGGCGTCCATCTCGCCGAGTTCGCCGACCTGGTCGAGGGCGGCGAGCTCCACCCGGCGGAACATGGCGTTGCGGACCAGGACGCGGAAGGCGCGGGCGTTCGCCGTGACCGGCCTGACCTGGTCGGCCTTCTCCTGCGCCTCCTCGGCCGTCTCCACCTCGGGGTTCGCCAGCTGTTCCCACTCGTCCAGCAGGCTGGAGTCCACCTGACGGACCATCTCGCCCAGCCAGGCGGTCAGATCCTCCAGGTCCTCGGTCTTGATGTCGTCCGGGATGGTGTGGTCCAGCGCCTTGTACGCGCTCGCCAGATAGCGCAGCACGATGCCCTCGGTGCGGGCCAGCTCGTAGAAGGACGTGAACTCCGTGAAGGACAGCGCCCGTTCGTACATGTCACGGATGACCGACTTCGGCGACACCGGGTGGTCACCGACCCACGGGTGCGACTTCTTGTACGTGTTGTACGCGTGCCAGAGCAGCTCTTCAAGCGGCTTGGGGTACGAGATGTCCTGGAGCCGCTCCATCCGCTCCTCGTACTCGATCCCGTCCGCCTTCATCGCGCCCACGGCCTCGCCGCGCGCCTTGTTCTGCTGGGCGGCCAGGATCTGGCGCGGGTCGTCGAGCGTCGACTCGACGACGGAGACCATGTCGAGCGCGTACGACGGAGACTCCGGGTCCAGCAGCTCGAACGCTGCCAGCGCGAACGTCGACAGCGGCTGGTTGAGCGCGAAGTCCTGCTGGAGGTCGACGGTGAGCCGGATCGTGCGGCCCTCGGCGTCGGGCTCGTCGAGCTGCTCGACGACCCCGCCGTCCAGCAGCGAGCGGTAGATCGCGATGGCGCGGCGGATGTGCCGCAGCTGGTTCCTGCGCGGCTCGTGGTTGTCCTCGAGCAGCTTGCGCATCGCCTCGAAGGCGTTGCCCGGCCGGGCGATGACCGACAGCAGCATGGTGTGGGTGACACGGAATCGCGAGGTCAGCGGCTCGGGCTCGGAGGCGATCAGCTTCTCGAAGCTGTTCTCCGTCCAGCCGACGAAGCCCTCGGGGGCCTTCTTGCGCACCACCTTGCGGCGCTTCTTCGGGTCGTCGCCCGCCTTCGCGAGCGCCTTCTCGTTCTCGATGACGTGCTCGGGCGCCTGCGCGACCACGAAGCCCGCCGTGTCGAAGCCCGCGCGCCCGGCCCGGCCCGCGATCTGGTGGAACTCGCGCGCCCGCAGCGTCCGCACCCGGTTGCCGTCGTACTTGGTGAGCGCCGTGAACAGCACCGTGCGGATGGGGACGTTGACGCCGACGCCGAGCGTGTCCGTGCCACAGATGACCTTCAGCAGACCCGCCTGGGCCAGCTTCTCGACCAGGCGCCGGTACTTGGGCAGCATGCCCGCGTGGTGCACGCCGATGCCGTGCCGCACGTAACGGGACAGGTTCCTGCCGAACTTGGTGGTGAAGCGGAAATTGCCGATCAGCTCGGCGATCCTGTCCTTCTCCTCGCGCGAGCACATGTTGATGCTCATCAGCGACTGCGCCCGCTCGACGGCCTGCGCCTGCGTGAAGTGGACGATGTAGACCGGCGCCTGCTTGGTCTCCAGGAGCTCGGTCAGCGTCTCCGTGATCGGCGTCAGCCGGTACTCGTACGAGAGCGGGACCGGGCGCGTCGCGGAGCGGACGACGGACGTGGGACGTCCCGTGCGGCGCGTGAGGTCCTTCTCGAACATCGACACGTCGCCGAGCGTCGCCGACATCAGGACGAACTGCGCCTGCGGCAGTTCCAGCAGCGGGATCTGCCAGGCCCAGCCGCGGTCCGGCTCCGCGTAGAAATGGAACTCGTCCATCACGACCTGGCCGATGTCGGCGTCCTTGCCGTCACGCAGCGCGATCGACGCGAGCACCTCGGCGGTGCAGCAGATCACGGGGGCGTCGGCGTTGACCGAGGCGTCGCCCGTCAGCATGCCGACGTTCTCCGTGCCGAACAGCTTGCACAGGTCGAAGAACTTCTCCGACACCAGCGCCTTGATCGGCGCCGTGTAGAAGGTGACCTGGTCATTGGCCAGCGCCGTGAAGTGCGCACCCGCCGCGACCAGGCTCTTCCCGGAGCCCGTGGGGGTGGACAGGATCACGTTCGCCCCCGAGACCACCTCGATCAGGGCCTCCTCCTGAGCCGGGTACAGCGTGATGCCCCGCTCCTGGGTCCAGGAGGAGAAGGCGTCGAAGAGGGCATCGGGGTCGGCGTCGGGCGGCAGCTGATCGATAAGGGTCACGCCCCCCATCTTGCCTGGCTTCCGCCCGGATGAGGGAACCGGCCGCCGCAGCGAAGATCACGAACGATACGCTGCCCTGTCAACTGGGGTTCGGCACAACGGCAATGGGGCGGGCACACACATGATGGGACCGGCGCACTCTCTGTCCGGGGCGGCTGCCTGGCTGGGGGTGGGAGCGGCGACGGCTGCCGCCGGCCACCCGATGCCGTGGCCCGTGCTCGTCGTCGGAGCGCTGATCTGCGCGGGCGCGGCGCTCGCCCCGGACCTCGACCACAAGGCGGCGACGATCTCGCGCGCCTTCGGTCCGGTCTCGCGCGGGCTGTGCGAGATCGTCGACAAGCTCTCGTACGCGGTCTACAAGGCGACGAAGAAGCCGGGGGACAAGCGCAGGACCGGCGGCCACCGGACCCTGACGCACACCTGGCTGTGGGCGGTGCTGATCGGCGGCGGCGGCTCGGTCCTGGCGATCATGGGCGGCCGGTGGGCCGTGCTCGGGATCCTGTTCGTCCACATGGTGCTCGCGGTCGAGGGCCTGCTGTGGCGGGCGGCCCGCGTCTCCAGCGACGTCCTGGTGTGGCTGCTGGGCGCGACGAGCGCGTGGATCCTCGCGGGCGTGCTGGACAAGCCGGGCAACGGGGCGGACTGGCTGTTCACCGCGCCCGGCCAGGAGTACCTGTGGCTCGGCCTGCCGATCGTGCTCGGCGCCCTCGTCCACGACATCGGCGACGCGCTGACGGTCTCCGGCTGCCCGATCCTGTGGCCGATCCCGGTGTCCGGCAAGCGGTGGTACCCGGTGGGCCCGCCGAAGGGCATGCGGTTCCGGGCGGGCAGCTGGGTGGAGCTGAAGGTGCTGATGCCGGCGTTCATGCTGCTGGGGGGCGTGGGTGGAGCGGCGGCGCTGAACATGATCTGAGGGAGTCTCCCGGAACCGGGGGCAGGGCCCCGGCCCCGGGCAGGGCCGTCACCCGTGCCAGGAGCGCCAGAGCGCCGCGTACGCCCCCTCCGCCGACACCAGCTCGTCGTGGCTGCCCAGCTCGCTGATCCGGCCGTTCTCCACCACCGCGATCACGTCCGCGTCGTGCGCCGTGTGCAGCCGGTGCGCGATCGCCACCACCGTGCGGCCTTCGAGCACCCGCGACAGCGAGCGCTCCAGGTGGCGCGCCGCCCTCGGGTCCAGCAGCGACGTCGCCTCGTCCAGGACCAGTGTGTGCGGGTCAGCCAGCACCAGGCGGGCCAGTGCGATCTGCTGGGCCTGGGCCGGGGTGAGCGGGACACCGCCGGAGCCGACCTCGGTGTCCAGACCCTCGGACAGCGCCCGTGCCCACCCGTCCGCGTCGACCGCCCCGAGCGCCGCCCACAGCTCGGCGTCCTCCGCGGACGTACGGGCGAGGAGCAGGTTGTCCCGGAGGGAGCCCACGAAGACGTGGTGCTCCTGGTTGACCAGCGCCACATGCTCGCGCACCCGTTCCGCCGGCATCCGGGACAGCTCGGCCGCGCCCAGCGTGACCCGGCCGGTGCGCGGGGCGTAGATGCCCGCCAGCAGCCGGCCCAGCGTGGACTTGCCCGCTCCCGAGGGGCCGACGAGCGCCAGCCGGGTGCCGGGCGCCACGTCCATCGAGACGCGGTGCAGCACGTCGACGCCCTCCCGATACCCGAAGTGGACCCGGTCCGCGCGCACGTCGCGCCCCTCCGGACGCACCGCCGCGTCGCCCGCGTCCGGCTCGATCTCCCGCACACCGACGAGCCGTCCCAGCGACACCTGGGCGACCTGGAGCTCGTCGTACCACCGCAGGATCAGGTTCACGGGGTCGACCATCATCTGGGCGATCAGCGCGCCCGTGGTCAGCTGTCCGATGCCGATCCAGCCCTGGAGGACGAACACGCCGCCGATCATGAGCACGGAGCCGAGCACGGTCGCGTGCGTGACGTTGAGGACGGGGAAGAGCACGGAGCGCAGGTAGAGGGTGTACCGCTCCCACGCCGTCCACTCCTTGATCCGCCGGTCGGAGAGCGCCACCCGGCGTGCCCCGAGGCGATGCGACTCCACGGTGCGGCCCGCGTCGACGGTCTCGGCCAGCACGGCGGCGACGGCCGCGTAACCCGCGGCCTCCGAGCGGTAGGCGGAGGGGGCCCGCCGGAAGTACCAGCGGCAGCCGATCACCAGCACCGGCACCGCCACGAGCACCGCGGGCGCCAGCGGCGGCGCGGTCACGGTCAGCCCGCCGAGCAGCAGCACGATCCAGAACACGCCGATCGTCAGCTGCGGGACCGCCTCGCGCATCGCGTTCGCCAGCCGGTCGATGTCCGTGGTGATACGGGACAGCAGGTCGCCCGTCCCGGCCCGCTCCAGAACGCCGGGCGGCAGCCCGACCGACCGTACGAGGAAGTCCTCGCGCAGGTCCGCCAGCATCCGTTCGCCGAGCATCGCGCCCCGCAGCCGTACCAGGCGCACGAACGCGGCCTGGATCACCAGCGCCACCGCGAACAGCGCGACCGTCCGCTCCAGACGGAGCTCGCGCGCCCCGTCCGCCGCCCGCTCCACGAGCGAGCCGAGCAGCCACGGGCCGGCCATCGAGGCCACGACGGCCACGGTGTTGACGAGCACGAGGAGCCCGAAGGCCCGGCGGTGGCGGCGCAGCAGCCCGGCCACGTACGCCCGTACCGTCGCGGGTGACCCCACCGGCAGGGTCGTCGCCGTCCGGGGAGCCGCCGGGTCGTAGTCCGGCGGCGCCACGCCGATCATGCTGTCTCCTCGATGTCGATCCCGGTCCTGAGGGCGCCGTCGCCCGACGCGTGGACCGAGGAGAGCTGTTGCTCGTCGGTCTCGCGGGTGACGACCGCGCGGTACCGCGGTTCCGTGTGCAGCAGTTCGCGGTGCGGGCCCACCGCCGCCGCCTCGCCGTCGTGGACCAGGACGACCCGGTCTGCGCGGTCCAGCAGCAGCGGCGAGGACGTGAAGACGACCGTCGTGCGTCCGGAGCGCAGCGACCGCACTCCCTCGGCGATCCGCGCCTCCGTGTGCGAGTCGACGGCCGACGTCGGTTCGTCGAGCACCAGCACCTCGGGGTCGGTCACCAGCGAGCGCGCCAGCGCCAGGCGCTGGCGCTGGCCTCCGGAAAGGGAGCGGCCGCGCTCGGTGATCGGCGCCTCCATGGGGTCCCCGTCGAGCGACGCCTGCGCGAGCGCGCCGAGCACGTCCCCGCACTCGGCGGCCGCGAGCGCGTCCGCCGCCGACACCGCACCGGACGCGGGCACGTCGAGCAGCTCGGTCAGCGTCCCGGACAGCAGGACCGGGTCCTTGTCCTGGACGAGGACGGCCGCCCGCGCGGCGTCCAGGGGCAGGTCGTCGAGGGCGACGCCGCCGAGCAGCACGGACGGCAGTCCCTCCGGTTCCGCGGGGTGGCCGCCGAGCCGTTCGGCCAGCCGGCCGGCCGCGTCCGGATCGCCGCACACGACCGCGGTCAGCAGGCCCGAGGGCACGTGCACTCCGGTGGACGGGTCGTACAGGTCCCCCGTCGCCACCGCGTCCGTGCCCGTGCCGCTCGTGGGGCGCTCCAGCGACAGGACCCGGGCCGCCCGGCGCGCCGAGGGGCGGGAGAAGGAGTACGCCATGGCGATCTCCTCGAAGTGCCGCAGAGGGTAGGCCAGCAGCATCACCGCGCTGTACGCGGTGACCAGTTCGCCCACCGCGATACGGCCGTCGCTAACCAGCCCGACGCCGTGGTGGACGACGACGATGGTCAGGAGACCAGGCAGCAGCACCTGCACGGCCGCGATCAGCGACCACATCCGGGCGCTGCGCACCGCCGCCCTGCGCACCTCCTGGGAGGCACGGCGGTAGCGGGCCAGGAACAGCTCCTCACCGCCGATGCCGCGCAGCACCCGAAGGCCCGCGACCGTGTCGGAGGCCAGTTCGGTGGCCTTGCCCGCCTTCTCGCGCTGCGTGTCCGCGAGCCGGGTCGCGCGCGGCAGCAGCGGCAGCACGCCGAGAGCCAGGACCGGCACCCCGATCGCGACCAGCACACCGAGCGCCGGCTGGTAGACCAGCAGGGCGACGCAGACGACCACGACCGTGACGGCCGCCGCCAGGAAGCGGGAGACCGCCTCGACGAACCAGCCGATCTTCTCGACATCGCCCGTCGAGACCGCGACGACCTCACCCGCCGCGACCCGGCGGGTGAGCGCCGATCCCAACTGCGCGGTCCTGCGGGCCAGTAGCTGCTGGGTACGGGCGGCGGCCGTGATCCAGTTGGTGACGGCCGTACGGTGCAGCATCGTGTCGCCGAAGGCGATACCGGCCGTCGCGAGCGCCATCAGGCCGCCCGCCGCGGCGAGTCCGGACCCGGAGCGCTCCACCACGGCCTGGACGGCGAGACCGACGCCGTACGGCAGCGCCATCACGGACACGAAGTGCAGCAGGCCCCAGCACAGGGACTTGACCTGTCCGCCCAGCTGGCCCAGGCCGAGCCAGAGGAGGAAGCGGGTGCCGGACCGGACGTCGGGTACTCCTGGATCGGGATACGGAAGATCGCGAATCTGCATGACGTCCCAGGGCTCGTCGAAGAGGGGGAAGGGGAGGGAGTAAGGGTGGTTCAAACCGTGAAAGGTTCGCGGTTCACCGCCCCCGCGAGCAATTGATTTTCTGCGCACGGCGGCACAGAACGCGCCAATATCCATCAGCGGGGGTCTGGCGCGGCACAGCCCGCGCACGCTTCACTCCTGACCCATGAAAGCGAAGGATCATGTCCATCATCGCCGGCGCGGTCGCCGCCCGCGGAGTTCGGCAGCGACTGGCACGATCCCGTCAGTGCCGCCCCGCCCGAGGAGCGCCCCGGCACCAGATCGTGCCAAGTCACCGTCGCGCAGGCCCAGTTCCGTGACTTCACGCCCTACCGCGGCGCCTACGCACCGCCCGCGGACTGCGGCACCCTCCCCCAGCTGTCGCTGGGAGGTGCCCCCAGAGCAAGGTGGTGCTGCGGCTCGAAGGCTCCGTGAAGGGACGCCAGTACGACCGGCTCGGCCACCTCGCCATCGGCGGGTCGAGATCCTGCGGACGTCGACCCCGCAGCCCTCGCCGGACGGCATCACCTGGTCCGTGGAGAAGGACGTCACCGGCTACAGCGACACCCTGCGCCGGGCGCAGCCCGTCGAGATGCTGATCGGCAATGTCGTCAACGAGACGTACACCGGCGTCATCGACGTCAAGGTCACCTTGACCTTCTACACCCCGGGGCGGGGCGCCCGGGCCGCCGAGACGCCCGACGTGTGGACCGGCGGCTGGTCCAACCCGTTCCTCTGGTACGTCGTTCCGGGGCCGCGGGCCCTCGACGTCATGCCCGTCCAGTACGACCTCACCCCCTTCGCCGGGCTGCTCAACGACGGCCGGCCGCACCGCCTGGAGGTCTCCGTCGTCGGCGTGCCGCCCGGGCAGACCGGCTGGAGCACCCCCGTCAATGTCCTCGTGTGGCAGGACGAGGGGCGTGACGTCCTCACCGGCGCGCTCACCCGCCACGAGGAGAGCCGCCCGCTGAACTCGGCGACGTACACGCCCGGCGCCGAACACCGCCTGGACACCCGCGGCGCACACCGCCTCACCGTCGCCGGCCACCTCGACACCTCGACACCTCGCACGGCAGGGTCGCCACGACGGTCGCCCGGTCCGTGGCGAACACCTCGGTCCACCGCTGGAGCGACGGCGAGAACCCCGACGCGCTCACGGCCCCATGGACCGACGACGAGACGGTCACCAGGGCAGGGCGCCGTCACCGCCACCCACCGCACGTACGAGATGGACGGGGTGACCACGCTCGGCGAGGGCGACCGGCTGTGTACCGTCCTCACCCTCGCGGACAAGGCCGACACCACCGTCAGCCGGGGCGCTCGGCGGCTGTCGTGGTGGCGCCTCGACGACACGTACACGGGTGATGCCACCTACGCGGCGCAGTCCCAGGAGCCGGTGCCCGGCCCGGCGGAGACTCTCAGCAGCGCGGGCCGGTTCCGTCGACCAGCGTGGACAGCAGCTCGCCCAGCACCTTGCGCTGCTCGGTGGTGAGCGGTGCGAGGACGTCCTCCGCCGCGGCGCGGCGCGCGTCGCGCAGGGCCCGGAGCGCGGCGCGGCCGGTGTCCGTGAGCTCGATGCGGGTCACCCTGCGGTTGGCCGGGTCGGGGACGCGCCGCACGCAGCCGCCCGCCTCCAGCCCGTCGACGAGGCTGGTCACGGCGCGCGGCACCACTTCCAGGCGCTCCGCGAGATCGGCCATGCGCGGCGGCCGGTCGTAGTGCGCGACCGTCCGCAGCAGGCGAGACTGCGCCGGAGTGATGGCGATGTCGGCGGACTCCAGCTGGCGCTTCTGGCTGCGGTGGAGGCGGCGGGTCAGCCGCAGCAGTTGCTCGGCGAGCAGGCCGTCGGCGTCAGGGGTGCTCATGCGGGAACATTAGCAGGATGTTGTTCATTGTGAATACAGGTAACAGTGAGCTAGGCTCTCGGACGTCGTCCGCCGGACGACCCCGTCCGTCCGCCCATCGGAAGGAGCCCGTTGCGCCCCGAGCACTCGACCTGGACCCCGCCGCCCAAGGACCCCGACCAGCCGCCCGCGGACGTCCGCCGCATCCTGCGCCTCTTCCGGCCCTACCGCGGCAGGCTCGCCGTCGTCGGCCTCCTCGTCGGCGCGTCCTCGCTGGTCTCCGTCGCGTCGCCGTTCCTGCTCCGCGAGATCCTGGACACCGCGATCCCGCAGGGCCGCGCCGGGCTGCTCAGTCTGCTGGCACTCGGCATGATCGCCACCGCGGTGATGACCAGCGTCTTCGGAGTGCTCCAGACTCTGATCTCGACCACCGTCGGCCAGCGTGTCATGCACGACCTGCGCACCGGGGTCTACGCACAGCTCCAGCGCATGCCGCTCGCGTTCTTCACCAGGACGCGCACGGGCGAGGTCCAGTCCCGCATCGCCAACGACATCGGTGGCATGCAGGCGACCGTCACCTCCACCGCCACGTCCCTGGTCTCCAACCTCACGGCCGTGGTCGCCACCGTCGTCGCGATGCTCGCCCTGGACTGGCGGCTCACCGTCGTCTCGCTGCTCCTGCTCCCGCTGTTCGTCTGGATCAGCCGCCGCGTCGGCCGTGAGCGCAAGACGATCACCACACAGCGGCAGAAGCAGATGGCGGCGATGGCCGCCACGGTCACCGAGTCCCTGTCCGTCAGTGGCATCCTCCTCGGCCGCACCATGGGCCGGGCCGACTCGCTGACCCGGTCCTTCGCGGACGAGTCCGAGCGGCTGGTCGACCTGGAGGTGCGCTCCAGCATGGCGGGCCGCTGGCGGATGTCGACGATAGGCATCGTCATGGCGGCCATGCCCGCCCTCATCTACTGGGCGGCCGGTCTCGCGCTCAGGACGGGCGGACCGGCGATCTCCATCGGCACGCTCGTCGCCTTCGTCTCGCTCCAGCAGGGCCTGTTCCGCCCGGCCGTCAGCCTGCTGTCCACCGGCGTGCAGATGCAGACCTCGCTCGCCCTCTTCCAGCGGATCTTCGAGTACCTCGACCTGTCCGTCGACATCACCGAGCCCGCGAAGCCCGTGCGCCTCGACAAGATCAGCGGCGACGTGCGCTTCGAGGCGGTCGACTTCGCGTACGACCCGGCGCAGAAGCGGCCGACCCTCGACCGGATCGACCTCGCCGTGCCGGCAGGCGGCTCCCTGGCCGTCGTGGGCCCCACCGGCTCCGGCAAGTCCACGCTCAGCTACCTGGTGCCCCGGCTCTACGACGTCACGGGCGGCCGCGTCACGATCGACGGCGTCGACGTCAGGGACCTCGGCTTCGACACGCTCGCGCAGGCCGTCGGCGTCGTCTCCCAGGAGACGTACCTCTTCCACGCCTCCGTCGCCGACAACCTGCGCTTCGCCAAGCCCGATGCCACCGACGAGGAGATCGAGGCCGCGGCCCGCGCCGCGCAGATCCACGACCACATCGCGTCGCTGCCCGACGGCTACGACACCCTGGTCGGAGAGCGCGGATACCGCTTCTCGGGCGGTGAGAAGCAGCGGCTCGCCATCGCCCGCACCATCCTGCGCGACCCGCCCGTGCTGATCCTCGACGAGGCGACCAGCGCCCTCGACACCCGCACCGAGCACGCCGTGCAGCAGGCCATCGACTCCCTGTCCGCCGGACGCACCACCATCACCATCGCCCACCGGCTGTCGACCGTCCGCGACGCGGACCAGATCGTCGTGCTGGAATCCGGACGCATCGCCGAGCGCGGCACGCACCAGGAGCTCCTCGACCGGGACGGCCGCTACGCCGCACTGGTCCGCAGGGACGCGGAGCTGCGGCCCGACGCGGCCGTGACCGCCGACGTCACCTGACGGCCCGCGCCCCAGGGCCTCCTGACGACATGTCGGCTCGCGGCCGCCGCCCGGCCGCTCGCGGCTCATGAGCGGCACCCGCGGGTCCGCCGAGGCGCCCCATGCGGCATGATCGCCGGCCATGAGAGCACTCCTGGGTGTCGACCTGCCGGGATTCCGTCCCGTCGACCACGACGTATGGGCCAACGACGAAGGCGACATCCTGTCGCTGCACTTCTTCGGGCTGCCGCCGGACCTGCCCGCGTCGCTCGACGACGGCCCCGCGCTGCGCGCCGCGCTCACGCGGTACACCGCCGAGGCCGGCGGCGGCCTGATCGAGGCGTCGGTCAAGTCGCTCGGTTCCCTGCCCGCGCTGCGCCAGATACTCAAGCTGCCGCTCCCGGGGCAGCCGAACGGCCAGGTGTTCATCGGCAGCTTCACCGTGCCTCGTGCCACCTGCAGCACCGTCGTGAAGATCCAGGCGCCCGAGCGGGGGACGACCGGGATGCGCGAGGCGATGGTCATGGCCCAGGTCGGCCCCACCGACTACTTCCGTCCGCACCCCTACGCACCCGAGGTGCAGGGCGGTCTGCCGTTCCACGCGGCCGACCACGCCCAATGGGACGCCCAGTTCCCCGACCACCCGCTGAGCCGGGTCCGACGCGGGCTCGCCACCCTCGCGGAAGGGGTGCAGGCGGTACCGGAGTTCGCCGCGCTGCCGCCGTTCGCACCCTGAGCGGAGCCGTACGCGTCGGCGACGCCGCTCCCCGGGGGACGGCTGAGCGGCGTCGCCGCGGGGCGAGTGCGGGACGCGCCGGCGCACGAAGTGGACGACTCCGCCGAGCAGGCGCGTCCTTCGTGTCGCAGCGCGGGAGGTACCGGGGCGAACGGGGCGGCCGCGTTGGCGTGCCCGTATGACGAACGAGCGCTCGTCGGCCCGGCGCGGGCGCGGGTACCGCGTCACCCGCCGCGGCCGTCTATCCCATCGACGAGAAGGCCACCCCGGCGAGCCTGCTCAGCTTCATGGTCAACACGGCGCACCAGCGGTTCGGGGCCAGGGCCGTCATCGCGAGCGCCCGCAGGGGAGGGCTCAGCCCCTACGAGGCAGTCAACGTCGCCGGCATCGTGCAGGCCGAGGCGGACACGGCGTCCGACATGGGCAAGGTGGCCCGCGTCATCCACAACCGGCTCGCCAAGGGGATGCCGCTCCAGATGGACTCCACCCTCAACTACGCCCTCGATCGCAGCACGGTCGACATCAGCACCGCGGACACACGGCTCGACAGCCCCTACAACACGTACGACCGCACCGGCCTGCCGCCGACGCCCATCGACAACCCGGGTGAGGAGGCGATGCGCGCGGCCGTCGAGCCGCCCGCGGGCGACTGGCTGTACTTCGTCACCGTCGAACCCGGTGACACCCGCTTCACCAGTGACTACGAGGAACACCAGCGGAATGTGGGGGAGTTCAACGCGCGCCGCGCCGAGGCCAGGGACGCGGGCTGACCGGCGGCCCGCTCCCGGCCGCCGCCGCGGGACGACCGCGCCTCACACCAGCGCCGGTTCGCGCTCCGGTTCGCGCTCCGGCTCCGGTTCGCGCTCCAGGAGGCGTTTGATCTCGCGGACGGCGGCGCGCCCTGCCCGGTTCGCCCCGATCGTCGACGCCGACGGGCCGTAGCCGACGAGATGGACGCGCTCGTCCCGTACGGCCCTGGTCCCCTCGACCCGGATGCCGCCGCCCGGCTCCCGCAGCCGCAAGGGCGCCAGGTGGTCGATCGCCGCCCGGAACCCGGTCGCCCACAGGATCACGTCGGCCTCGACCGTCCGGCCGTCGTCCCAGGCCACCCCGGTCGGTGTGATCCGGTCGAACATCGGCTCGCGTTCCAGCACCCCGGTCTCACGGGCGTGCCGGACGGCATCGGTCAGCGGCAGCCCCGTCACCGACACCACGCTCAGCGGCGGCAGTCCGCGCCGCACACGCTCCTCGACCATGGCGACGGCGGTCCGTCCGGCGTCCTCGTCGAACGGCCCCTCGCGGAAGACGGGGGGCCGGCGCGTCACCCAGGTGGTCTCCGCGGCCACCTCGGCGATTTCCATCAGGTGCTGGGTGCCCGACGCCCCGCCGCCCACCACGACGACGCGCTGCCCGGCGAACTCCTCCGGGCCGGGGTAGTCCGCGGTGTGCAGCTGACGCCCCCGGAACGTCTCCTGACCGGGGTAGCGGGGCCAGAACGGCCGGTCCCAGGTGCCGGTCGCATTGATCAGCGCGCGCGCCGACCACACTCCCTCGGAGGTCTCGACCGCCAGCCGGCCGCCGCCCGCCTCGCGTACCGCGCGGACCTCCACGGGGCGGTGGACCCGCAGGCCGAAGCGTTCCTCGTACGCCGTGAAGTACGCGCCGATCACCTCGGAGGACGGCCGGTCGCCGTCGGCACCGGTCAGTTCCATACCCGGAAGGCTGTGCATGCCGTGCACCTTGCCGTAGGTGAGCGAGGGCCAGCGGAACTGCCAGGCGCCCCCCGGGCGCGGCGCGTGATCGAGGACCACGAAGTCCCGGTCGGGCACCAGACCGGCGCGCCGCAGGTGATAGGCGGCGGAGAGCCCCGCCTGCCCGGCGCCGATGACGACCGCGTCCATGTCCTGTGCCCCAGAGTTGTTCACGGTTCTACCAACCGAGAAGGGGCCCGGGATCTTCCCCAGAGGCGGCCGTGCGACGCGCGCCGGGCTGGTGACGGGCGGGAGGATGGAGCCATGCCCGGACACTTCACCACCACGACCCTGACCCTCACCACCGGATCCGGCGAGACGGTCACCGATCTGACGCACACCTGCGAGCAGTTCCTCGCCCAGCACGCGGACGGCAGGGACGGCCTGCTCAACGTGTTCGTCCCGCACGCCACCGCCGGAGTCGCGGTCATCGAGACCGGCGCGGGCAGCGACGACGACCTGCTGGCCGCGCTGCACACGATCCTGCCCGCCGACGACCGCTGGCAGCACCGCCACGGCAGCCCCGGCCACGGCAGGGACCACGTCCTGCCCGCTTTCGTCCCGCCGCACGCGACGCTGCCGGTGCTCGGCGGCCGCCTGGAACTGGGCACCTGGCAGTCGGTCTGCCTGGTCGACACCAACAAGGACAATCCCAGCCGCCAGGTGCGGCTGACTTTCCTGGGCTGACCCGGGCGTCATCGGTCGCCGCTCGGCCGGACGGCGTAGTCCTCGACCAGGTCGCCGATGAGCGCGAGCAGGGCGTCGGCCCGGTGCCGGTCCTCGTGCTGGTTGCGCAGGGCGTGGTCGAGCGCTCGAAGTGTGGCCAGGGCGGCCGGGTCCCGGGCTCTCACCTTGTCGAGCAGCGGCGTGGTGATGAGGTCCATGCATGCGGTGAGCAGGAGCCGGGTGGCTGGAGAAGGGGGAGCCGGGTCGGGGGCGGCGAAGCCCGTGGTGAGGTACCGCGCGGGGTCGGTGAGGCTCCAGCCGACGACGGTGCCGTGCTGGACGAGGAGCGCCACGTCGGGGGCGATGCCGATGCGGGCCTCCAGCGGCTCGTCGAGGACATCGAGGTCGCGCAGACAGGTCAGCGCGGTGTCTCCGGGGGCGCGGCAGAGCTCTGTGGGCACCTCCAGGCGGAAGTCCCGGGCTTCATCGGCGCGGAGGCCGCCCACGCGGACGGCGGGTGTAGCGGGCAGGCGGGCCGAGTCCTCGGCATCGGCGGCTTCACCGGCGATCTGAAACTCGGCGCCGACAAGTTTCCGGCCCGCCTGATCGAACCGGAGCTCGTCGGGCGTGTCCCACAGCCACGGCTGACTGCCGAAGGTGTCCAGAAGGAACCGCCCGCGTTCCTCGACGTTCGCGTACTCCGCGATGCGCACACGGAAGTCCCGGAAGTCGAAACGCGGGGTTATGTGCAGTGGATCGCTCGTCACCGTCGCGGTCCAGTCGTCGTCGAGGGTGAGTCTCATGGTGCATTGCCGCCTCATGGCCCTCCCTGTTCACCAGTTCCCGTAGTCCTCCACGTAGGTGGCGATCAGCTCGAGCAGGGCGTCGGCCCGGTGCCGGTCCTCGCGCTGAGCGCGCAGGGCCTCGTCCGCGGCCCGGAGGCGGGCCAGGGCGGTCGGTTCGCCGTCCACCACGTCGTCGACCACCGGCGTAGTGATCAGGTCCAGGCATTCGGTGAGCAGGAGCCGGGTGGCGGTGGAGGGCGGGCTGGGGTCGGGGTCGGTGTACGCCGTGGTCAGGTACCGTGCGGGATCCGTGAGGCTCCAGCCGACGACGGTGTTGTGCTGGACGAGAAGTGCCACGTCGGGGGCGATGCCGATGCGGGCGTCCAGCGGCTCGTCGAGGACATCGAGGTCGCGCAGACAGGTCAGCACGGCGTCCCCAGGGGCGCGGCACAGCACCGAGCACCTCTCATGCCGGAAGTCCCGGACCTCATCGGCACGGAGCCCGCCCGGGCGTACCGCGGGCGTGAGGGGAAGGCGGGCGACTTCCTTGGCGGAGGCGGACTCTTCCGGCCAGTGGAATTCTGCCCCGACCAGCACTCGGCTGGCCTTGTCGAAGCGGAGGATGTCCGGCGCGTCCCACAGCCAGTCCTGGCTGCCGAAGGTATCCGCGACGAACCGCTCACGCTCCATCACGTCCGCGTAGTGCGTGACGCGCACAGAGTCGCCTGCGAAGCGGGGAGTGATGTGCAGCGGCGGATCGTCCGTCACCGTTGCGCACCAGCCGCCGTCGAACGACAGTTTCGTGGTCATTCTTGCCTCATCTGATCTGCACTCCTGGTGCCAGGTTGCCGAACTTCCCAGGGATCCTGCCCTCCACGATGTCCTCGTGGGTAACCGGCTTACCGGGGTCCGACGGACTGCCGCCGAGCGCCCTGGCACCGGATTCACCCTTGATGCCCGACTCTCCGTACGCCGTGATGGCCTGGCCCTGCTTGGAGCCGGGCCCGTAGACCACGGCAATGTCATTGTCCTTCCGGAAGATGAAGTTTCCTGCTTGACCCGATGACTGGTACACGGCATCGGGATTCTTCAGGATCTCCACGACCCGTTCGTCGGTGAAGCCGTGCCCCGTGTCCCCGTGGTAGTCGGCGTGTTTCTTGAACTCGCCGTTCTGTGCCCTCGCGAGGACGTCGTCCACGATCTTGTCGATCCGCTTCTGGGCCTTCTCCTCCTTCGTGTACTTGGGCATCAGGCCCAGCGGGTCGCACCCGCTGTGCGGGTTGTCCACGTACCCGACGGGATTCGGGGCGGGTGCGAGACCCAGGGGGTCCGGTGAGGTGTAGCGGCCGGTCTCCGGGTCGTAGTGGCGGAAGCAGTTGTAGTGGAGGCCGGTCTCGGGGTCGTAGTACTGGCCCGGGAAGCGCAGAGGGGTGTAGGCGCTGCTGTCCCGGGCCCAGGCGGTGGCTCCCCAGAGCGTGCTCCGGGTGCGCCAGGCGATGTCGCCGGCCTCGTCGATCAGCTCGGTCGGCGTGCCGACCAGGTCGGTGGCGATGGCGAAGAACCGCCGGTCCACCTCCTCCTGGCGTGCGTCCGCAGTGAGGATGCGCTCGGTCTGGGCCAGAGGGGCGACATCCCGGTGGTCCCAGGTGAGGGCGACCGTGTGCGGGACGTCCGGCTGGTGGCTCGTCTGCTCGCACAGGGTGAGGCCGTCCCAGGTGAAACGGACCTCCTCGACCACGCTCTCGCCGTCGGCTGCCAGGCGCTGTTTCGCGGTGCGGCGGCCCAGGGGGTCGTAGCGGTACCGCCACCGTGTTCCGTCGGGGGTGGTGACGGAGGTGAGGCGGTTCTCCGTGTCCCACTCGTAGCGCCAGGTGTCGGGCTTGCGGGAGAGGCGGGTCTTCTGCCGGAGGGTGACACGGCCCAGGGCATCGTGTTCGAAACGCACGCCTCCGGCTCGGGAGATGGTGGTGCCGGTGTAGGTGCGTGGTCCGGTGGCCTCGCGGCCGGGGTGGCCGGACGGCCAGGACGCCGAGGTCTGGTTGCTGGCGTCGTCGTAGGCGTACCGCTCCGTCCATCCCCGGGCGTGGACGGCGGTGACCCGGCCCGCCCGGTCGAGATCGAAGGTACGGGTGCCCGACAACCGGTCCGCGACGGAGGTCAGCTGACCGTCGGAGCGGTAGGAGTAGGCGCGGCTGTTGACGTCGCGCCCTGCGGCGGTGACGTGCTGCGCGGAGAGCCGTCCGGCCGCGTCCCAGGCGGAGGCCACGGTGACCGCGTCGTCGAAGACGCGGGCGAGTTCCCGGCCGGCCGCGTCGTGGGTGAAGTCGATCCGGTGATCGCCGCTGGTCAGGCTATGGGGCAGTCCGTCGGCGCCGTAGGCGTAGGAGGTGACATGACCCGTGGGCGTGGTGCGGCGTGTACGGCGGCCCAGGACGTCGTACGCGTACATGATGGGGCGGCCGTCGACCAGTTCCGTCTTGGTGAGTCCGCGACGGTCGTACTGGTACCGCAGCTCGCTGTCCGGTCCGGACGCTTCCAGCAGACGACCGGCCCTGTCGTAGGCGTAGGTCGTCACCCGGCCGTCGACTTCCTTGCGGATCACCTGGCCGAGCCGGTCACGCTCGAACGCGACGGTCCCGCCGAGCGCGTCGGTGCGCGTGGCGAGCCGGCCGGCGGCGTCCACCCGGTAGGTGAGGGTGCGGCCGTCGAAGTCGGTCTCGGAGACGATGTTGTCGGCGGCGTCGTACTCGTAGGTCCAGGTCAACCCGTGCGGATTGGTGACGCGGGTGAGGCGCAGGTCGGCGTCGTGCTCGAACTCGTAGCGCACGCCGTCGGGCCCGGTACGGGCGACCGGCAGGTCGCAGTGGGTGTACTCGAAGCGGGAGACGCCACCGGACGCACCGGTGTGCGTGAGGAGGTTGCCCTCGCCGTCGTAGGTCCACGACTCCGACGCACCGTCAGGGCCCATGCGGCGGGCGAGCTGTCCGTCGGCGTTCCATTCCAGGCGGGTGACCCCTCCCACCGGGTCGGTGACGCGGACCGGTCGGCCGAGGGCGTCCCGCTCCGTGCGGGTGATGGCACCGGCCGGGTCGGTCACCTCCACGGGCAGCCCCGCCGCGTCGCACACCACGTGCGTCGTGGCCCCGAGGGCGTCGGTGACTGAGGTGAGCCGGCCGCCGGGGTCGTAGGTGTAGCGGGTGATGGTGCCGGCCGGGTCGGTGACCGCCGTGCGGTTGCCGCGTTCGTCGAACTCGTGGACCGTGCGGGCGCCGTCCGGACCGAAGACCTCCACCGGCAGGCCGAACGGGCCGCGCACGGTGCGCAGTTCGCTTCCGTCGGGGCGGGCGGCGGATATGAGCCGACCGTCCTCGTCGTAGGAGAAGGCGGTGGTGAGGCCGAGCGGGTCGGTGCGGGTCAGGAGGTTGCCGCGCGGGTCGTAGGTGAACCGGGTGGTGTGGCCGAGCGGGTCGGTGACGGCCAGGAGACGGCAGCCGGGGCCGAACAGGTGGCGGGTCGCGTGCCCGTCGGCGGTGGTGAGCGTGGTCGTGTGGTGGCCGGTCTCGGGGTCCGGGTCGGTGTAGGCCAGGGTGATCTGGATGTGGCCGGCCTCGCCACCCTCGGCCACGACGCGGTCGCGGTCGTCGTAGACGTAGTCGTAGCGGCTTCCGTTGGAGTCGATCCAGGCGATGACTCGGCGGCGGTCGTCGTAGACGAAGGTGGTGGTGGCGCCGGAGGGCTTGGTGACGGCGGTGAGGTTGCCGTCCTCGTAGCCGTAGCCCATCAGGGGCAGGTCCGCGCCGCCCTCGCCCGCGCCGGCCAGGGACAGGGCGGTGACCAGGCCGTCGGCCACGGACAGTTGCAGGCGGTGGCCCGCCGAGTGGACCAGGGCCAGAGGCGTGCCGTTGCCGTCGCGGTCGACGGTGATCGTGTGGCCGTTGCGCTCGGTGATGCCCGACAACCAGGCGACTCCGTCGCCCCCCGGTTCACTGCCGGACGGGGCGGTGAAGTGGAAGGTCAGGCCGCTGTCGGGGGCGGTGACCGTGTAGTCGCCGTCGGCGTCACGGGCCAGCAGCGTGCGGGCCCTGCCCGTCGCCGGCACGGTGGGCGCGCCGGGGACCGGGTGCGGGTACGGGATGAGGAGCCCTTCGGCGGTGATGTGGACGACGCCGACGGCGTCGATCTCCAGACGCTCGTCGACGGTGGACGTCCAGGCGGGCCCCAGGAAGCGGCCGACCGCGCAACCGGACTCGGTGCGGCGGCTGAAGACCAGCGGCAGGATGCCGGGGAGTTCGACGTCGGTCTGGGGCAGGTACATCCGGCCCGTGGCGAGGTCCACCGGATCGCCGCCTTGCTTGCGGTCGCCGTCCGGGGTGTTGTGGGTGCCGTCCGGGGCTTTGTCGATCAGGTTGCGCGCCCGTGCGGCGTCGGCGGCGTCCGCGGCGATGCGCACGCCCTTCACCGCGGCGCCGCCTCCGCCTGTGGCCACGGTCAGCGCGGCGTCGGGCAGCAGACGGCCGAAGCCCTCGTACGGGTCCTTCATGAAGTCGCTGATCATCTGCTTGCCCGTGCCGACCGGGTCGTTGGCGGCGACCACCAGCCCGGCGGCCAGGCTGTTGAGAGAGGTGGCGTACTCGGCCGGGTGCGTGATGTTGTACGGGTCCAGGGGGTTGATCCCGCGGACGAAGTTCACCAGCCCCGCGGTGCCCTTGATGATGCCGCCGCCGACGTGGTCTCCCATGATCTGCATTTCCTGGAGCCCGTCGCGCAATTGCTCGGCGTAGGACGGCTTCTCCGGGGCCTTGTCGCGGGCGGCGCGCACCGCGGTGCGCGCGGTTTCCGCAGCGGTGTTCCGCTGCTCGCGGGCATGGGCGAGGATGTCCTGCGCTTCCTGCATCAGCTTCTTGCCGGGGTCGGCGAACGTCGGCGCGGGGCAGGGCGGGAGCGTGGACGGGTTGCGCTGGTCGGCGGGCTGGGCGTTGTAGCGTTCGACCGCGCTGTTGTAGTCGTCGATCTTCTTGCGGTGGGCATCGGCGGCGTCCGCGGAGGCTTTGGTGCCCTCCTTCCACTTGTCGATCGCCGCCTGTGCCCGCCCCTGTGCCCAGGTGACCGTGCCGGCGAACGCCTCCAGCGCGGCGGCCGCATTCTCACAGGCGTCGGCGCCGGTGAACCACTTGGGAGGCTGGGTGCGCACCGCTGTCCGCAGTGCCTCGGCCGCCTCGCCCTTGAGCTGGGAGGAGTCGAGGCCCTTGAGACCTTCGCCGGCGTTGTCGAAGGACGTCTGGAAGGCGCGGAGTTGCTTGGCGGTGGAGCGGATCTTGTCCGGGCTGCCGTAGATCAGCTTGGTCTTGTCCTCGGTCTGCCCGAGGTCCATCTCGTCGACCTCGGCGCCCATCCGATTGGCGACCGAACGGGACTGCTCGCGCACCCAGTCCGCACCGGACTCCCAGCCGACGTCGTCCAGCCGGTCGGCGGTCCAGTTCCCGGCGTCCTCGACCCGGTTGCCGGCCCACTCGACGCCGTCCTCGACCACCTTCTCGACGGAGTCGGGCGTGATGTCACTGATGAAATCGCCGATACCCATGGTCAGTTCCCCCCGGACTCACCCTGCTGCTGCGCCTGACGGGCGCGTTCCTCCGGCGACGGGCCGAAGGTCTCGTCCAGCGCCTGGTTCCACTGGTCGTCGGAGATGCCGAGTGCGTCGTTGAGCATTTCCGACTGCCGGCCGCCCCGGCCTTCGGTGAGGACGGTGCGGCCGGTGTCCTTCCAGGTCTGCCCCATCTCCTGACCGGCCCGGTCCCACGACTCGGCGCTCCAGTCCGGGTCCAGGTAGTCCGGCGTGAACACCTCTCCCCAGCCCTGCCGGGTGATCTCCTCCTCGGTGGCGTGCGGGTTGCCGCCCATCACGGAGTTGACGCCCACCTTCAGCGCACCCTCGACGTACTGGTCGTGCTCCCACTGGGTGCCCGCCGCCAGGCCGAGGCGGTTCGCGATCGCACTGGCGTCGCCCACCAGGGCGCGCACACCCCACTCCCAGCGCTCGCAGAAATCCTCGAAGTCGACCGAGAGGCCGTGGTGCCCGGCTTCCATCCCGGTCATCGACAGCTCCGAGAAGCCCTTGCCCATCACCGAACCGGTGGCGCCGCCGAGTTCACCGAGCTGGTCGATGGTCGCGCCCACGCCCTGCGTGAACTTCGCCACAGACGCCTTGTCGAAGCGCAGGTCAGCCCCATCACCGCCCATGGCCGCGCCCCTCCTCCGCCTCACCGGAGTCGACGGCGACGCCGTCCGGAACGATGCCGACAACCGGCGGGAAGAACATCGACCCGTCCTCGGTGGCGATGTCGACGGCAAGGCCTGCGGGCTCGTCCAGGGACGGCACGACCTCGTCGACGATGCGCGCGCCCAGCAGTGCCGCGTAGTCCATGGGCTGATCACCGGATGCGTGAAGCAGGGCGAACCGAGCCAGTGCGGCCTCGTCCGTGAACCCGCAGATCCACCGCACGCCGCCCGAATGCGCCGACCAGAGACCTCCGCTGGTCGTCGGCACCAGAAGGACCGAGCGCCGCATCTCACCGACCAGCGCACGAGGGTCACCGAGCCCCCTTCTTTGCTCGGCTATTCGCTCGGCGAGCGCTGTCCTGGCCTGCTCCACGGCCCCTCCCCCGTTGTAGGTGACTGATGACCGTAGATCATGACGCGTGCCGGGGGAGGGTTAGTTCCCCTGAAGCTTCGCTCGGGGCCGGACTCAGGGCACGGGCGTCGCCGGCCGATGCCCCGTCTCGCGGGCCGCCGCGAGGAAACCGCCGCCCTCGCCCCACGAACAGCACGACCCGGTCCCAGAGGCCGCGGCTCCTCCGCGGACCGGCGACGTCAGAGCTCCCCTCCACGCCCGCAGGACGCAGGGGGAGGACTTGCTATTGGGGGCGTCCCGTGGCGGAGCCCTGGCGACTGGCGACAACGCTGCGTGAGGGCGCTTCGCGTGCCCGAAGGGCTACGGAAGTGGGGCACCTCCGGCGCCGAAAGCGGTCGGGGCGCGTGTCAGGGCAGGCGAGCCAGACAAGATCGAAAGACGGGCGCCGGCTCCGCCGGAGGCCGCCGGGGAACCGAGGGCGGCCGGACAGGGCTCGTGACCCGCTCGGCGGGGCATACTTAGTCCACGATGACAAATCGATCCGCGCCGCGGCGCCACCTGCCCACCAGCCCCTTCGCAGCTCCAACCGATCCCGTGATCAAGGATTTCGCCCTCGGAGACCGCGTCTCCCACGACCGGCACGGCCTCGGAAAGATCGTCGGTCAGGAGGCCGCTGGTGCCTTTCTCGTCGACTTCGGTGCCTGCCAGACCCGCATCGTCAGCCCCTACAAGGGCATGCACAAGCTCTGACCACCCGTCCCCGGGGCACGGCCGCTCGGCGGCCGGGCCCCGGGGACGTACAGCGGTCAGCCGGTGGTGAGCTCGTAGAAGCCCCGGCCGAACGTGGCCGCGACCATGCGGTGGTGGCCGGCGTCGTACTCGATGTCGTCCACCGGGACCGCGGGCATGCCCCGGCCCAGGCGGAACCACTGCCGCCCGCCCGACGGGGACGTGAAAACACCCTGGTCGGTGCCGATGTACAGCACCTTGCCGCGCCCGACGACCAGATCGTTGACGGGTGCGTCCGGCAGGTTCCCCGACAGGTCCTTCCAGTGCCTGCCGCCGTCCGTGCTGCCGTAGACGTGGGCGAGTCCCGAGCCCGCGCGGTAGGCGGAGTGTGTGGTGTAGACCCGGTCGGGGTCGGCGGGATCGACGACGACGCGGGTCACCCAGGGCAGCCCCTCCGCCAGCTTGGTCCAGGTGGCGCCCAGGTTCCTGGTGACCCAGACCCGGCCGTCGTCGGTGCCGGCGTAGACGGTCCGGCCGTCACCGGCCGGGGCGATCGAGGTGATCGTCCCGTAGTTGGTGTAGATCGGGTCGGGCCCCGGGCCGCCGGACAGGTCCGGGCTGATGGCCTGCCAGGTCACACCGCCGTCCGTGGAGCGGTTGAGCACTTCGGCGCCGTAGTACAGGATCTTGGGGTTCCGCGGGTCGAGGACGACGGGCGTGAACCAGTTGCGCCGCTTGAAGGTCGTGCGGTCGGCGAAGTACGTCAGTGTGTCGCCGCCGTCGGTGGACCGGAAGCAGTTGCCGTACTGGTAACAGGCGTACACCTTGTTCACGTCGGTCGGGTCGATGACGTTCTCCTCGCCGTCCCCGCCGAGGTACTCGTTGAAGCCGTCCCCGCCCCAGGAGCGCAGCGAGCCGTTGTCCTGTGATCCGCCGGAGATGCGCGAGGTGTCCTGCGGGCTGATCGCCGCGCTGTAGAGCTGGGTGTACGGCTCGTGGCGGGCCTTGACCCAGCCGCCGTCCCCGTTCGCGTCCGAGCGGTAGACGCCGCCGTCGTTGCCCAGGTAGACCCGGCCCGGCCGGCGCGGGTCCCAGACCATCGCGTGGTGGTCGACATGGATGCTGGTGTCGTCGTACGTCCAGGTGGCGCCGGCGTCCTTGGTGGTCATCAGCGGTACGCCGGCGACGTGCACGTGCCGCGCGTCCTTCGGGTCGGCCCAGATCTTCCCGAACCACCATCCGAACGACGACTGCGACTCCGTGAGGTTCCTGTTCGCCGGGGTCCGGCTCCAGGTGTCGCCTCCGTCGGTGGAGGTGTAGAAGCCCTCGAAGGGGCCGCTGGTCCGGTTGACGATGGCGTACAGCCGCTCGCCCGCGACGGCGAGTCCTATCCGGCCCACCTCAGGGCCCGGTGCGGGCAGGCCGCCACCGAGGCGCTGCCAGGTCCTTCCGTCGTCGGTGCTGCGGAAGACGCCGGAGCCCGCGCCGCCGTAGGTGCGCAGCTCCGGCGTACGGCGGTGGTCCCACATCACGGCGTACAGTGTCGAGCCCTGGACGAACACCTCGGTGGCGCCGGTGAACGCATTGGCTCCCCCGAGAATCCGCCGCCAGGTGTCCCCGCCGTCGTCCGAGCGGTACACCCCCCGGTCGCCGCCGCCGTTGTAGAGCGAACCGGCCGCGGCCACATAGATGCGCCGCGGGTTGACGGGATCCACCGTGATCGCGCTGATCGCGCCGGAGTCGCGCAGCCCGATCGGGCGCCAGTGCTCGCCGCCGTCGGTGCTGCGGTACAGCCCGGTGCCCTCGTACGTGATGCTGCCGCCACCGGGGTTGGGCTCGCCGGTCCCCGCGTACAGGGTCCCGTCCGGGGCCGTGGCGACCGCTCCCATGGCCTGCGTCCAGTCGTCCGGCCACGCGGACTCGAAGGTCTGTCCGGCGTCCGTGCTGCGCCAGATCCCTCCGCTCGCCGCGGCGGCGTACACGGTGTCGGCCCGCTGCGGGTCGAGCGCCAGCGAGACGATCCGCCCGCCGATGCCGGTGGGTCCGACCGCCTTCCAGCGTCCGCCGACCGTGGGCAGCAGGCGTGCCTGCGCGGCGGCGTCCGCGTGGGCGTGGCGCGGGATCGGCTGTCCGGGCAGCGTCTTCTGCAGGTACCGGTACTCGGCTGGTGCGGCGGGCCCGCGGACCGGGCGGTACACGTCGGGCGGGCCCGGTGGTGCGGCGGCGGCCGGTGCCGCGATCACCGCGAGGCCCGCCGCAAGAGCTAAGACCAGCTGAAGGAGACGCTTGTGCATGGGCACCCTCTTCTTCGTCATGGCCATCTCAGGCCGTGCTGACGTTACGAGAGTCGGCGGCGCAACAGAAGGTCACGGACGGGACTTTGCGCCGTATGAGTCTCAAGAGGCCCGGTGTGGAGGCGTGTCGGGTGGGGGCCCGGGGCGGGCGGGCGACGCCGTGGACCGGATCAGTAGTTCTGCCACTCGTTGCTGGTGTACTCCAGGATCACGGGGTCCATCAGGGTGCTGGCCCGTACGTTCTGCGGGCGGCGGTCCACGGGGAAGACGGTGGCCGCCTCGAGGACGGCGCCGTCCAGGAAGCGCAGCGGCGGGGTGTCCTCGGCCAGGCGCAGGGGCGGCGGCGGCCCGTCCGTGCCGGGAGTCGCCAGGATGAAGCCCCAGTTGCCGAAGCTGGGGACATCCACCTGGTACTCGGTGGTGCGGTAGCCGGCCTCGCCGATCGTCGCGGCGATGGACCAGTACGACTTGGGGGCGAAGAAGGGGGAGCCGCCCTGCACCATGACCTGGCTGTACGGCTTCAGGACGTGGCGGAGCAGGTGGTAGAACTCGACGGAGTAGAGCTTGGCGAGCGCCGCGTTGTCCGGGTCGGGGAAGTCGATGACGACCGTGTCGTAGCGCCGGCCCGCGTCGCGCAGCCAGTTGAAGGCGTCCGCGTTGACGGCCGTGACCCTCGGGTCGTCGAGCGCCCGGCCGTTGAGCTCGCACAGCGGTGCGAAGGTGCGGGCGAGCCGCGTCATCGCCGGATCGAGGTCGACCAGCGTGACCGTCTCGACGTCGTCGTAGCGCAGGACCTCCCGCAGGGCCAGGGCGTCGCCGCCGCCCAGGATCAGCACGGAGGACCGCTTCGCGGACAGGGCGGGGTGGACGAGGGCCTCGTGGTAGCGGTACTCGTCGACGGACGAGAACTGGAGGTCGCCGTTGAGGAACAGCCGGGTGTCCGGCTCCCCGGTGAACGCGGTGGACCGGGTGACCACGATGTCCTGGTACGGCGTGGTCTCGGCGTGGATGATCGGGTCGCGGTAGAGCTGCTGCCGCGCGGTGACCTCGATGTCGTCCGCCAGCGCGTACACCGTGCCGAGTACGGCCAGGACGGCGGCCATGCCGGTCAGCAGCGCGATGCGCACGACCCGGCGGGTCTCGCGGCGGAAGATCCACAGGACGACGAGGACGCCCGCCACCGCGTTGACGGCGCCCACCACCAGGGCGCCCTTGAGCTGGCCGAAGGCCGGCAGGAGCAGCAGTGGGAAGCACAGACCGCCGACCAGGGCGCCGATGTAGTCCACGGCGAACATGTCGGCGACCGCGCTGCCTGCCTCCTGACGCCTGATCCGCTGAAGCAGCGTCATCAGCAGCGGTATCTCGGCCCCGATGAGGAGGCCGACGACGAAGGACACCACCACCATGGACGGCATGTAGATGCGCAGCCAGGCGAACGACACGTACAGGACGAGCACCGACAGCCCGCCGGCGAGCGCGAGCAGGCCCTCGACGAGGGCGAACGCGCCGACCGCGCGCCGCTGGAGCGGTTTGGCCGCCAGCGATCCGACGCCCATGGCGAACACCATGACGGAGATGACCACGGAGGTCTGCATCACGGAGTTGCCGATGAGGTAGCTGCCCAGCGCGGTGAGCGCCAGTTCGTAGACGAGGCCGCAGGCCGCGCAGAGGAACACCGAGAAGAGCAGCAGGAAGCGCGCCCCCCGCGAGCGGGTCGCGGGAGGGCGGGCGGCGGCCGTGGTGGTGCGGTCGAGCGTGGTGGTGCCCATGCGTGGTTACGAGACGGCGGCGCCGACCATGAAGGCCGTGCCGATGTACATCGCGGCCTGGACCCAGGCGGCGGGGTGGGGGCGGTCCCCGTTGTCGTCGAGCACGGCGTGACCGAGGCGGCCCGGGGTCAGCAGACCCACGACGCAGGAGATGAACGTCATCACGGCGACGCCCGCGAGGCCGTACAGCAGGGTACTGAACAGGCCGAGGCCCAGGCCCAGTTCGGACTCGCTCGCCCTGATGGACTGGTCGATGACGAGGCCGATGGCGATCGTCTGGCCGGCGAGCAGGACCGCGGCGCCGCGGTTGCGCTCGGTCCAGACCACGTGGAGGAGCTTGCCGGGGGTCACGAGGTCGAGTGCGATGAAGCCGACCGCCATCACGATGAAGCCGACCAGGCCGTAGAGCAGGGCGGTGCCTGCCGACTCGAGGATCTCTGCCACGGGGGTGCCTTTCGGGGACGTCGTCGGTGAGTTCGGGTGGGTGGACCTGGTGCGGTTACTTGCCGGAGCCGGGGCCGCCGCCGCGGAACGCGTCGCTGTCCGGGTCCGGCCACACGTTGCCGATACGGGACTTCCAGCGGCGGTGGCCGTCGCGGTAGTCGTCGATCTCGATCATGCTGCCGCTCTGGTGGGGGGTGATCGCGACGATGTCGTCGCGGTAGCGGAGGAACACGTGGCCGTCGTCCTCGAGGCGGTCCTCGGCCGCGGTGTGCCCGTGGATCTCGTCCCCGACCGCGGCCGGCGTGTCGAGGCTGTCGGTGTACGTCGGTCCGACGCCGTCGTACTCCTGGTGGATCCACGACCTCGGCACGTCGTTGACGTCGTCGGACTCACCGGCACAGGCGGTGAGCGCGACCGTGGCGAGCATCGTCACGCTGATGAGTCGGGCGGTCTTCATCGGGCCTCCAGCCGGGTGTGCGTCGCCACGATCTGGCGGCTCTGCGGATAGGTGTGCCAAGTGCGCCAGCTCAGTCCGGTGGCGTGCCGGTCGACGGTCAGCGCGGTGACGGCTTCGGGGGAGCCCGGGAAGATCCCGTACAGCGCCTCGGGGTTCCCGTCCGACCGGCTGCGGATCCATGCCACCCGGTTGCTGAACCCGGCCGAGGTGAAGCGCCGGACGCGCGCGGCGAAGTGGTAGGTCCAGTCGTCGAACTCCCGCACCGTCGTCCGGGGCAGACCTCCCGCGACGCCGGGGAGGCAGGCCACGGTCTCCCGGACCGGCCCGGCGAAGACCTGATGGGAGGCGCCCAGGAGTCTGAGCTGGACGTCGAGCCCGCCGACCGTCAGATCGCGTACCGCGAGCGCGTCGAGCGCGGGCAGGACCAGTGAGAAGGAGAGCTGGTCCGCATCGGTGTCCAGATACGAGGTCGTCAGTGCTATGCCGCTCACGTACCGCTGCCCGCCCGGGGGTCGGATACGGCAGCCCCGGCGGGGCGCCCTCCTGGCGCGGGCGTCCGCTCCCGGCGACCGGCACCGGAGACGGATCCGGTGGCGAGGACGGCGGACTGGGGCTTCAACGATGATCCCTACGACGTGGAACGGGCAATGAGCGCGCTGAGTATGGCACAGGCGTTCCGCGTCACAGCGCGGGGGTGGTCCCCGCGATCCCGGTCGGCGGGCGGCGGGCCCGGGGGCCGCGCCGCCGCCGGGGCGGTCAGCCGGCGGCCGCCCGCACGAAGCGCTCGTGGTCGTCCGCGCAGACCTTGCTCCCGGAGGAGGGCAGCAGCTGCGGAATGCCGTCCACGATCGGGTAACTCAGCTGGAGACGCGGGTTGTACAGCACGTTCTCACCGGCCGGCAGCGTCAGCGGCCCCTTGTCCAGCGGGCAGGCCAGGATCCGCAGCAGCGGGTCGTCGGGGTTCATGGGACGGGCTCCTCGTTCTCGTGGGCGGTACGGGTGGTACGGGTGGTACGGGTGGTACGGCGGCGGGGTCAGGTCTGCGGGTCGTGGCGCGGCATGGCCAGCAGCACGGACAGCGCCAGCGCGGTGCCTGCCACCCGCAAGGTCAGCAGCAGCGGGTCGTCCGGCAGACGTTCCCCGAAGGTCAGCGTCCCGAGCACCGCCGTGAACAGGCAGGTGACCGTCGTGCAGACGGGCACGATCAGGGAGGCCCTGCACCGCTGCAGCGCGGCCTGCGACATGACGAGACCGGCGACGGCCGTGAACAGCAGCAGATACGGATAGGGGGAGGCGAACAGCGACCGCGCCGCCTCACCGACGCCCGCGCCCGTCAGTCGGCCGGACGCGCCCTTGATCGCCAGCGAACTGACCCCGTACAGCAGCCCGACGGCCACCCCGTACCCGATGCCGTTCGTCGGCACCCGGTGCCGCCTTCTCGCCCGCGCCTCCACGCGCCCGTACAGCCACACCCCGCCCGCGAGCGACGGCACGCACACGAGGAGCACCAGTGTCCACGGAGCGCCGGTGCTCACGACGTCCTCGCCCTCGCGGACCGAGGCGACGACCATCAGCAGGGCGACGAGCACGGCGCCGAGCGCGTAGCGTTCCCGGCCGGAGGGCTGTTCGCCGAGCACGGCGGACGACAGCAGCAGGAGCAGGACGAGACCGGAGACGAAGATGCCCTGCGCGGCCGCGATCGGCAGCGCACGGTAGACGATCAGCTGGGCGACGAACCCGGCGGCGAGCGCCAGCGCCCCGGCGATCCACAGGGGGCTCGCCAGCAGCACCGCGACGACGCGCGCGGGCCGCCGGGCCGACAGGGCGGGCAGGCCGCCGAGCGCCCGTTTCTCCAGCACGAAGCCCACGCTGTACAGCACGTTGGCCAGCAGTGCCGCGCCCACACCCCACCACATGCCGCTACCTCCGCCGGGCGTGGGCCAGCAGGATGGACGACGCCGAGGGCACGGCGCAGGCAGCCCGGTCCAGCAGCCGCAGCCCGCGCGGCACCCCGTGGAACGGAGCGCCCGCGATCCGCACGACCTCGAAACCGGACGCGGTGAGGAAGGAACGCAGCGCACGGGCGGTGTACAGCCGCAGATGGCCGACCACTTCGCGGCCCGGCCGGCCGTGAATGCCGCGCAGGCTCACCTCCGAGAAGACGGGCTGCCATCCGGCGAGCAGCAGCGCGCGGTTGTACCAGGCGGCCAGGTTCGGGGTGGACAGCATCAGATGACCGCCGGGCCGCAGGATCCGCCGCAGCTCGTCCAGCGCCGAGTCGGGGTCGGCGAGATGCTCGACGACCTCGCTGAACAGCACGGCGTCCGCGCAGCCGTCGGCGAACGGAAGGCCGCCGTCGCCCAGTTCGCCGCGTACCGCGTGCGCGAGCCGGGGCCGGGCCCGGCGCAGGGCGTCCTGCGACCAGTCGACACCGACGATCCGGTGTCCCGCGAGGACCGGGGCCGCGGTGGCGGCCGCACTGCCGTCCCCGCAGCCGACGTCGACGACGAGTGCGCCCGGTACGCCGAGCGCCCGGGCCAGCAGCCGCGCCTGGCGCCTGCTGCGCGCGTCGCCCGACGCCACCGGAACGGCGGGGTTCTCGTAGAAGGCACGCAGGCCCGAGGGAGCGGTGCCGCTCACAGGGCCTCCGTATCCGTCGCCGCCAGACGGCGGGCGAACACGTCGCGCAACCGCAGCCCGTCGTCGTCGCCCAGCAGCGCCCGCGACCAGCGCAGTACGAGGTGCAGCCGGCCGCCCGTGGACGCCGTGGTGACGGTCAGACCCCGCGGCATCCTGGCGGGTGCCGAGAACCAGACGGCACTGGCGCGGCCGGCCTCGCCGAAGTCCAGGGGATAGGGGACCCGGCCGATGTTGCTGAGCAGCGTCGTGGACGTCCACGGCGAGGCCAGCCGCGTCAGACCCCGGGTCGTCGCGGCCCTCGCGCCGACGGGCAGCACCGGCGCGGTCAACAGGGACGCGCCGCGCCCCAGTGGGGGGCGGGGCCGCGCCTTGAGGGCGCGGGTGCGGTCCGCGGTGAGCCGCAGGAGGACGCCCATGTCGGCGCCGGCCGCCACTTCCGCTGCCGTGAAGCCGACCTCGACCAGGCGGGTGCCGTTGCCGATCGGCATCTCGGGACCGCGGCTGCGGTCGTCGACGGGCATCGTGATGCGCAGCGGGCGCTCGGGCGCGCCGTGCTCGCGGTTCCAGTCGGCGACGGTCAGGGCCGTGGCGGCCATCAGCTGGTCGTTGACCGTGTACGGAGCGCCCGGCTCCCGCCGCGGCACGGGCAGTTCGGCGACGAGCATCGCGTTGCCGGGCACCGGCCCCGGTCTGCCCGCGGCGACCCGGGCGGGTCTGGCCAGTACGGGCGTACGGGCCGCCCTCCGCTCCGGTGCGGCCAGGGGCCGGACCGGGGACGGCACGACAGGGGCCGGGCGGCCGCTGAGGAGCTCCGCCGCGGTCGCCGCGATCCGCAGGCACGACGGGCCGTCGAGCGCCGTGTGGTGCACCGTGAACAGGAGCACGCAGCCCGGCGTTCCCGGCTCCTCCACGACCTCCAGGCGCAGCGGAGGGGACGCCGACAGCGGCGGCGCCGCGGTGAGCGCGCGTGCACGGGCGAGCGCGAGGGCGCCGGATACGGGTGGCGGGACGGAGACGACGTCGGTGTCGGGCCCGTCCGTCAGCTCCCACTCGTAGCGCCGCGCGAACGGGCCGTGTGCCCGCTCCCGCATCAGTGCCCGCGGGTGCCGGCGCAGCGCATGGGCGAACGCCTCGCGCAGCCGGTCCGGTGACAGGCGGCCCGGCAGGTGGATCTCGATGTGCACGGTGTTGGGCTCGGAGGAATCCATGCAGTGCCGTGCCACCTCGTCGACGACCGGGAACGGCACGCGGGCCAGCGGTCCCCGCGCGGCTGCTCCGGCGGCGGACGATTCTTGAACGGTGGCCATCAGACCCTCCCTCGGTCGTGGTGGGGCGCGTGCCCGCCGCCTTCCGCCGGCCCGGTGGCCCGGTGGGCCCCGCTCCCGCGTTCCCGGCCCACCGTCACCAGTGCGGCGAACAGCGCGGTCAGGGCGAGGAGTTGGGCCACCGGTCCGTACGCCCCCCGGCCCAGCGCGGCCGCCTCCCCGCTGCCGGCGACGGCCGCGACACCGGCACCGGCCATGGCCGCGAACGCGAGCGGACCGAGGACCGCCGGGCGCAGCCACGCCACGACCGCGAGCAGGGGCACCACCGCGGCGACCGGACCGGCGACCACCGCACCCGCCAGCGTCAGCGCGACGGTGCCGAGCAGCAGCCCGGGGCCGGGCGGCGCCGCCTGTTCCGGCAGCGCCGGCGCGGCGGGGGAGCGGCGGCGGACGAGGGCGAGTGCGGCCAGCAGGACCAGCAGCGCCCCGGCGACGATCATCCCGGCGTCGTACAGGCGCGAGGGCTCGTAGAGGAGCGTCACCGTGCCGCCCTGACCGGCCGGGACGAGCCATGCCTGCTGCCAGCCGTCGATCCGCAGCGGCGTCAGCTCCCTGCCGTTCAGTGCGGCCTTCCAGCCCGCGTTGTGGTTCTCGTGGATCTGGAGGTACGAGGCCTCTCCCGCGCCCACCCGCACCGTGCGGCGGTCGCCGCCGCCCGAGACGGTCTCCACCCGGCGGGGCGTGCCGGCCGCGGCCCGCGACGGCCCGGTGGCGAGCGTGATCCCGGTGACGGCCAGCGGGCCGGTGTCCCCGGCCTCGACCGTGTGCGTGCCGCGGTCGAGCGGCACACGCCCGCCCTTGGTGCAGAGCGAGACGGCGACCGGGCGGCGCTCGGTCAGATCCCGTACCCGCCCCTCGGCGCGTGTCTCGAGGAACTGTCCGTCGACCGACACGATCGGTCCCTTGCCGCACGGCAGCCTGAACGTCTTGTCCGGGTCCGGCTGCGGCGCGCGGAACTTCTCCAGGGCCGGGATGTGCACCTCGCTCAGCCCGACCGGGAGCTGCAACCGGTCGTCGGCGACCGGGTTGTGGAGTGTCAGCGGGGCCACCCGCGAGATCGTGATGTCCATGCGGTCGGTGGTGACGGGGGAGAACCGCGCCATGCCGTTCTCGTCCACCGCCGCCACCGCCGTCCCGTCGGGAGAGCTGATCTGCACCTGCTCGGGCCGGGTGGCCAGCCCCCCGGCCGCCGCGAAGACGATCTCGCCGACCGCTGTCCTCTTCGGCCAGGACAGGTGCAGGACGGGGCGTTCACCGGCGACCCAGGCCGTGGTCAGATCGCCGTCGGTGAGGTTGCGGGGGCTCAGGTTCGTGCCGAGGCGCGCCGTGGAGTCCGCGCTCACGAGAATCTTGTCGCGTTGTCCGGTGAGGCCGAACAGCAGCTCGTCGAGCGCGTCGCCCGGCACGGGCAGCGCGGTCGCGCGCACCGCGTAGTCGCCGGGGCGGGCGGCGTCGAACTGCCGGTGCAGCCCCACCTCGGCGGGCACCGCGGACAGTCCGCCCGGATCGCTGCCGCGCCGCAGCGAGTAGACGACGGAGCCCGCGCCGTCGCGCGGAGCGTCGGCGGGCAGCTCCAGCATCCGGGTCACCTGCACACCGGGCACCGAGATCTCCGTGAATCCCGCGCCGGTCAGGCCGGGGCGGCCCTGCTGGGAGTCCAGGATCGTCACCTTGAGCCACCGTGCGTCGCCCTCGGGGGCGGCCACCTGCTGGGCGGTTCCGTCCGGCCGCAGCGGCGACACCCTGCTGCCCCGGTCGGTCTCCACCCGCACCGACGTGGGCGCCGCGCGTACGTTGCCACTGGGCAGCGGGGTCATGGACAGCGTCGCGGGCATCCGCGTGGGGCCGGTGAACGCGATGCGCACCCACTCGCCCTCCGGTGAGCCCGGCGATCCCTCCGCCCAGCCCGTGTCGGGATTGCCGTCGAAGGCGTTCACCGGGTCGTACTGGGGCAGGTGGAACAGCCAGTTCCCCACGGAGGACGCGCTGACGGACGCGGCCCCCCGCAGCACGGCCGTCGTCCGGTGTCGCTCCGCCGTCAGGGGCAGGATCTGCCGCGGCTGCGCGCCCGGGTCCTGCGCCGCGTTCTCCGGGTTGCGCTCCTGACGCGTGTACGTGTGCGACGTGTGCGAATTGACCAGCCCGAACCGGGTGTCGGCACGGCGCATCCCGTCGCCCGCCGCGTACAGGGAAGGACGGTCCACCCCGGGATGCGCGTCTCCCGCGAGGACGGCGGGCCGCCCGGTGAGGGCGCCGTCGGCGGACAGCGGCAGCAGGGTCTCCGGCCCGCCGCTGACCACCGCCGTCGACGCCACCGGCGTCATCCGTGCCCTGCCGGGGCGGGCGGTCCCGGCGGGCGGCTCGTAGACCTCCACCGCGCGCTGGCGCGGGAACAGGCCCTCGACCTGCACGGGGGTGTCGTCCGCGATGCGCCCGCCCGTGAGCACCGGACCGAACCCGGTGACCCGCTTGTACCCGGACGCCTCCAGCGTGCGCTTCACCGTCGTGGTGGGGACGTGACCGATCTGGTCCGGGTCGAGGTCGTTGCGCACGACGACGTGGTGGAGACCCGCGCGGCCCAGGAACTCGCTCAGGCCGGGCACTTCGCCGCCCGACGTCAGCGCCTGCTCCACCGCGTCCATGGCCCGCCGGTTGCCGGGAGTGCCGAAGGGCACGTAGTCGCGCTGCGCCCAGGGCGAGCGGGCGAGGACGTCCAGCGGCTGGTCGATGGGCGAGCCCCAGGTGTAGAGGCCGTGCGCGGTCGCCGGCACGACGAGCGCCCGGTCCTCGGGCGAGTTCTCGGCCAGCCAGTCGGCGGTCGTCTCCCAGTACGCGGGCAGCTGCCGGAACGAACCGGGCTGCAGGATCGAGCCGTTGACGTAGGGCCAGCAGAGGCCGGGCAGCACGAGGGCGGCCGCCGCCGCGGGCGCGAGGCGCCGGGCGCGGGCGGGCACGGTGCGCGGCACGACGGCCGTGAGGTGCATCAGCCCGAGGGCGAGCGCCAGCGCCAGTCCGGTCTGGAACTTGTAGATGTTCCGGAACGGCACCAGCGGCCCGTTCAGCCAGCCCTGCACCGTCTCGTGGAACGGGCCGCCCAGCGCGCCGCCGTACCCGGCGAGGGTCACGAGGGCGACCGTCAGCACGGTCAGCACCAGCCAGCGCCGCTCGGGGAGATCACGCCGCGCGAGACCGGCGAGTCCGAGCGCGGCCGCGAGCGCCGATCCGGCGATCACCAGGGCCGAGGTGGCGACGGTCCAGCCGGCGGGCAGCCAGGCCTCCCCGAAGTTCAGGTAGCCGACCCAGTTGCCCGCGCCGCGCAGCACCTCGGTCGCCGACATCGTCGCGGTGGTGGTCTGTGACGTCTCCACGTACGGCATGAAGTTCTCGCCGTACGTGCCGAGCAGCAGCAGCGGCACGATCCACCAGGCGGTCGCGAGGACCACGCACGGGGTCCACCAGGCGATCAGCGCGCGCTTGCGTGGCCCGGCCGGCCGGCACAGCAGGTACAGGCCCACGGGCAGCAGCGAGGCGAGGGTGGACGCGGCGTTCACACCGCCCATGAGGGGGATGATCAGCGCGGAGCGGGCAGCGGCGGTCCGGGGGCTCGTGCGGGGGTCGGTCAGCGGCAGCAGCACCCACGGGAGCAGCGCGCCGGGGAGGGCGGCGGCCGAGGTCGAGCCGACGACGATGGTGTACGTCGGCCACAGGGCGTACACCGCGGCACCGAGCAGCCGGGTCGCGGCGGAGCCGGTGCCCAGGCGCTCGGCCAGGCGCAGCGCACCCCAGAAGGCCGTGGTGACCACCAGCGAGAGCCACAGCCGTTCGGCGAGCCACACGGGCAGCCGCACGAGGTCGGCGACCGCGTGGAACGGGAGCATCGGGATCAGATAGCCGGCGTACTGGTCAGCGATGCCGCCGAACACGGCCCGGTCATGCCACAACTGGCCCAGGTCGCGGAGGAACTGCCAGGGGTCGGCCACGACGCCGAGCTTCGTCTCGAACGTCATCCGCCCCGGCGAGACGGCGAGGAACGCGACGAGGACCGCGGCCCAGAAGCCGAGCAGCCAGCGGCGCGAGCGCCGCGGCGGGGGCGGCGGACCGGGCGGCGGGGGGCCGGCCGCGGGGGAGGCGGGCGGGCGGGCGTGCACAGCGCTGGTCATGGACACCGCCGGAGGATGAGGAGGAGGTTCCAGGTGGCGAACTCGCGCAGCCCCGGCACGAGCGGGACGAGCTGGGGGACGACGGGCCAGTACCGCGACCGCGCGGAGACGATCTCCACGTCGCCGCGGCCCCTGACGTGCCGCAGGGTCGCGCCCACGCCGACGGCGAACAGGTTCTCCCCGAGGCGGTGCTTGGCCGGCCGGCCCGTCCGCCGCTCGTAGCGGGCCCGGGCACGCTCGGCACCGAGGTAGTGCCAGGGCGCCCACTCGTGACCGCCCCACGGGGACAGCCAGTTGGTGAACGAGACGTAGATCAGCCCGCCGGGACGGGTGACCCGCACCATCTCGCTGAGGAAGGTGCGCGGGTCGGACACATGCTCCAGCACGTTGGACGAGAAGCACACGTCGGCCGCGCCGTCGGCGAGCGGCAGCAGATAGCCGTCCGCCACGACCGTGCCCGCACCCGGCTCGGCGGCGAGCTCCGCCGGGTCCGGTTCGAACAGGTAGCTGTGGGCGCCGCGCCTGCGGAACTCCCGCGTGAAGTACCCGCGTCCGCCGCCGACGTCGACGACGACGCGGCCGCTCAGCGCCATGTGGCGTTCCACCTGGTCGGCCGCGTCCCGCGCCAGCAGGCGGTAGGCGGTACGGGGATCGTCCTGTTCGCGGAGGAAGGCCCGGAAGAGGGTGAGGGAGCGGCGGAACGACGGATCCCTCACCTGCGCGCGCCCGTCGTCCCGGCGCCGCCGCCCTGGGCGGCGGCGCGCTCCACGGCCTCGGCCGCCACCGTCGCGAACCGCCGTACGGTGCTGTTCCAGTGGAAGGCGGCGGCGTGCTCGGCCGCGGCCTTTCCCATGCCCTCACGCCGGTCGTCGTCGAGCGCCAGAGTGCACCACGCGGCCGCGAACGACGACTCGCCGCCGACGAGAACGCCGGTGACGCCGTTGTCGACCGAGTCCCGCAGGCCCGGCACGTCGAAGCCGAGGGCCGGCGTGCCGCGCGCCCCGGCCTCGGTCACCACGAGCCCCCAGCCCTCGACGGCCGCGGGGTGCAGCAGGAGCCAGGAGGCGCACAGCAGCCGGTGCTTCTCCTCCTCCGTGACATGGCCGGTGAACTCGACGGACGGGCCCGCGAGGCGTTCGAGCCGCTGCCGTTCGGGGCCGTCGCCGACGATGACGAGCCTGCCGCCGGTCACCGGACGGACCCGTTCCCACAGCCGCAGCAGGAGGTCGATGCGCTTGTAGTCGACCAGCCGGCCCAGAGCCAGGAAGAGCGGCGTCGTGGAGCGAGGCGTGCGCACCTCGGGCTCGTGGACCCCGTTGTGCACCACGCGGATCTGCTGCGGCTCCACGCCGATCGCCCGCAGCGCGTCCGCCGTGGACGGGGAGACGGCGACCAGGAGGTTGTCCCGGTGCGCCCGCGCCAGGGCCCAGTGCTCCAGCAGCCGCCCGGCCCGGGCGACGGGCGCGGGGAAGCGCATGTCCCACAGCTCGGTGTGCACATGGTTGACCAGGCACAGGGTGGGACCGCGGTGCCACAGCGGTGTCAGGTACGGCATCCCGTTGCAGACCTCGACGAGCAGATCGCACGCGCCGATCTGCCGGGCGAAGGCCGAACGGGCGCCGGCGTAGTGCCCGAGCGCGCTGCCCGCCGACACGACGCGGTAGGGCCGCCGGTGTCCGGCGGGGCCGCCGCACAGCAGGGTGACGTCGTGGCCGCGGTCGGTGAGACCGCCGGCGAGCCGGTCGATCAGCAGCTCGGAGCCGCCGGCGGCGGGGTTGTCCAGGTCGCGGTGGGCGAGGAAGACGATGCGGCGGGGCGGCCCGGGGTCGTGCGGTGCGGCCAGGGAGCGGCCGAGCGGGTGCCGGTGCGGGTGCCGTCCGGCGTCGAGCAGTGGGGGAGGGGGTACGTGCTGGGGCATGCGTGCTCCAACTCGTGTCGCTGTGTGGGAGGTTGAGGGGAAGCGGCACAGAGGTCGCAAGGTGGGGGAAGGTGACCGGGTGGGGCCGTGCTCTGGTGGGGACAGCCAGTGTTCGGCACGTGTTCGACACACGGCTACTCACCGGTTTGACAACTTGTTCGACGGTCAGGCGGCCTGATTCGTCATCAGGTGAGCATCCGGATGCGCGCGTTCCGGTCGGCGGCCCCGTGCGACCAGCACGCCGCCCAGGACGGCGAGTACCGCGCCCAGGACCGCCGCCCCGGCCGGCGCGGTCGTACCGAGCAGTGCGAGCTTCCCGCTGTCCGCCGCGGCCAGGTCCACCTGCTGCCGTTGTGTACGCGGGGTGAAGGCGATCTTCTCGCTGGCCAGGAGCACGACCGCGTCCTTGTCCGAACCGGGCGCGCGCAGGGTCTTCCTCGGGCCGATGGCGGCGTACACGATACGGCCGGTGCGCCGGTCCGCGACCAGCTCGATGCCGCTGTTGGCGTACCACTCCTCGGCCAGCACCTGCGGCGTCCGCGGCCTGCCGACGAGCCGGCCCGGCACCTGGCGCACCCCCGTCCTCGTGGGAGCCACGCTGCCGGTGAACCGGAGTCCCTCGTACCCCTGCACCGTCCTGCGGCCGGCGTAGCGGAGCTGTACCACCGCGCCGAGCGTGCCGTCCCACCAGCGGTAGGAGCGCTCCTCGACGTCGAAGGGGAACTTCAGGTACGCCTCGCCGTCGAAGGCAGGCGTCTCCTGGCAGCAGTGCACCGGTTCGTTGGTGGAGCGGTCGGTCACCCAGCGCTCCAGCGTCCACTGGAGGGAGTCGCGAGTGTCGGACGCGGGCAGCGTGCGATCGGTGTCGACGGAGGTCGACACGTCCCAGACGGCGTTGCCGCTCCTGACGCTGTCGGACACGTCGCCGCGGACCTGGCGGGTGATCGTGATCGTCTTCCCGTGCACGGTCCTGAGCTTGGAGGTGTCGAAGTAGCTCCCCCTGCCGGTGAACACCGTGGTGGTGTCGACGTCGATCGGGGTGCGCTTGGCCTGTGGCTGGACGTACGCGACCAGGAGAGGGGCCAGGACCAGCAGGAAGACTCCGGCTCCCAGGAGGACAAGGGACATCGGTGAAGCGGTACGGCGCATCCGGGCACTCCTGAATCGAGAAACTCGCACGGAGATGCACGGGCCCGGGCCGGTCAGCCCTCGCGGGCCATGACAGTAGGGGGGTACTTGACGGATTGTCAATGTCCCGTCAACACTGTGCGTCCAGCCGGTGGGGGCCGGCCTTACGGGGTGGGGATCGTCTCCAACGAGGAGC
This sequence comes from Streptomyces sp. NPDC002867, assembly GCF_053591895.1. Taxonomy (NCBI): domain Bacteria; kingdom Bacillati; phylum Actinomycetota; class Actinomycetes; order Kitasatosporales; family Streptomycetaceae; genus Streptomyces; species Streptomyces sp. NPDC002867. The sequence goes on from NZ_JBSFUR010000009.1 coordinate 203,301, forward strand.
TGACCCGACTATGCGCAGACTGTTCGCCGCCGCAGCGACCGCGGTGGCCGCCGCCGTACTCGCCGTGTGCACGGCCTTCGGGATCGTCGCCGTGCTCAACGCCAATCCCGAGCAGCCGAATGTCCCGTTGATCAGCTACGACACCGCCCCGCCGGGCCGATGACCCGCCCGGCATGGAGCGAGGTGCCCAGGCCGAAGGTGGAGCGGTTCGCCGCCATCGCCCTCGGCGAGGCCGGCGAACTGGCCCAGGCGATCCTCCGTGAGATCCGCCACGACTTCCCGCACCTGCGGCTCGTGGGGGACGAGTCCGGCGAGCCGATGGCACTCGTCGGCATCCGGCGCGCGATCGAACGCTTCGTGCAGCACCTGGCGTCCGGTGCCCAGGACCCCCGGGTGCCGCCCGAGGTGTTCCAGGAGTTCGGGCGGGGCGAGGGCCTGAACGGCCGCAGCCTCGACTCCCTCCAGGCGATCTACCGGCTCGGAGTCCGGCTCGCGTGGCGGAGGTTCGCCGAGATCGGCCAGCAGGTCGACATCGCCGCGCCCGCCATGTACGAACTCGCCGAATCCGGCTTCGAGTACCTGGACGGGCTCGTGGAGCAGTCGGTGCGCGGCTACGCCGAGGCGGCGGCCCGCCGCGCCGGCGAACGCCTGCGCCTTCAGCGCCAGTTGATCGACCGGTTGTTGGTCGAACACCGCGGCGACCCGGCCGCCGCGCTCGGCGAACGGGCCGCCCGCATCGGCTGGGAGCTGCCGGGGACGATCGCCGTGGGCGTGCTCATCCGGCCGGCCAGGGAGGCCGTCGCGCCGGCCGTCGGCCAGGGCATCCTCCTCGACATGGAGAGCGAGCAGCCCCGCATCGTCATCCCCGAACCGGACACCGCGGGCCGCTGGGACATGGTGCGCCGCGCCACGGCCGGCTGGTCCGGCGCGATCGGTCCCTCGGTGCCGCTCGCCGCCGCCGCGACCTCGCTGCGCTGGGCGGAGACGGCGGTGCGGCTGGTGGAGAGCGATCTGCTGCCGCGGGGCGAGGTGCTGCACTGCACCGAACGCACGGAGGAACTGGTGCTGTTACCGTCCCGGGAGCTGATCGACGCGGCGGCGCGGCGCTGTCTCGCACCGCTGGAGAGCACGAGCCCGGTGCAGGCGCGACGCCTCGCCGCGACGCTGCTCGCCTGGATCGAGACCTCGGGCGGCGCTCCCGAGGTCGCGACCCGCCTCGGCGTCCACCCCCAGACGGCCCGCTACCGGCTGCGACAGATCCGCGAACTGTGGGGCGACGCGATCGACGACCCGGACCGCCGCTTCGAAATGCTGCTGGTACTGCGCGCCCAGCGCCTGCGCGGCGAACTGAAGGACACCACGGAATGCGCGCCGGGCCGCTGACACCGGCGTCGCCGCCGCCGTCCTGCGCCGGCTGCCTCGGCCCGCCGGCCCGGCGCCCGCAGGGCGGCCCGCCGCGCGTCAGCGCGGGGTCGTCGTCCAGGCGTACGCCGTCTCCGAGGTGAACTCCCGCTGGCCGCCCGCGAACAGCAGGTCCGCCGCCAGGAACGCCGGGTCGGACGCCGTGCCCGGCACGTACGGCACGGCGATGCAGCGCATGCCCGCCGCCCGCGCGGCCGCCGCGCCGGGCGGCGCGTCCTCCAGGACGACGCAGTCCGCGGGGTCCGCGTCCAGCCGGCGGGCCGCCTCCAGGAAGACGTCCGGCTCCGGCTTGCCGCGTCCGACCTCCTCCGCGGAGACGACCAGCGGGATGTACGCGCCGAGGCCGGTCCCCGCGAGGACGGCCTCGATCGCGGCCCGCGACGAGCCCGACGCGACAGCCATCGGCACGCCGTCCGCCGCCAGACGCTCCACGAACTTCCGCATCTCGGGGAAGACGTCCGTCGACGCCCGCGCCAGCTCCAGATAGATCCGGTTCTTCTCCGCCAGCAGCGCGTCGAGCGGCGCGTCGATGGTGTACCGGGCCCGCAGGATCTCCAGCGTCTCGCGCGTGCCGATGCCGATGAACGAGGTGTGCTCCGCCCAGTCGAATCCGGTCACGCCGTGCGAGGCGAGCACCCTGCGCCCCGCCTCGTAGTAGTTCGGCTCGCTGTCCACCAAAGTGCCGTCGAGATCGAAGATGACCGAGGGAGTACGCGCAGTGCTCATGGCGTCCAGCATGCCAAGGGGCCGATCAGCGGGATGAACCGGCTGCCTTCCCCACCGATTCGACCAGCGGCAGCAGCCGGTAGGGCACCCGCTCGCGCAGGGCCATCTCCGTCCGCGTACGGACCACGCCGGGCAGGTTGATCAGCCGCTGGATCACGTCCTCCAGATGACCGTTGTCCCGCGCCACGACCCGGGTCAGCAGATCCCCGCCGCCCGTGATCGAGAACGCCTCGACGATCTCCGGCACGGCCGCAAGCGCCTCGCCGACCTCGTCCAGGTGACCCTGGGTCACCTCGATGTGGACGAAGGCGAGCACCGGATGACCGAGCGCGGCGGGTGAGAGGTGCGGCCCCGTGCCCGTGATCACCCCCTCGCGCTCCAGCCGTTCGATCCTGGCCTGCAGCGTGCCGCGGGCGATCTGGAGAATGCGCGCGTACTCGCGCACGCTCGTGCGCGGCTGTTCGATCAGCAAGCGCAGGATGCGGGTGTCGAGCTCGTCCACCGCCATGGTCCGTTGGTCCTTCCATGGTCCCTGTGCACCGTCTGCAACTGTACCAATGGTCCAGTGGGAATCCACCCGGTTGAGCCATTGACCTGCGGATGGTTTCCTTGCATCGACAGGGCGCTGCGCAGCGCCGGCCGGCGACGGAGCCGGACCGGACCCGCGGCGCCTTTGCCGTGTCCGAGACCGCCGCCGAGCGGCGCGTCGATCAGCAAGGGGGGCGGGACGACCGTCGTGAGGAGCATGACCGGCCTGCAGCACATCAAGAGGGCATTCTCCGCGCCCGACCCGGGACGCCTGCGGCTGCGCGTCTCGACGCGCGCCGTCCTCGGCGTCGGCCTCGCCGTCGCCGCCACGGAGCTCGCCGGCCTCTCGCTCGTCGCCTCGATCACCGCCGGCCTCGCCGCGATGCTCGCCCTCTTCACCGTCGCCGACCCGACGGTGCGCCGGCAGGCCGTGACGACGGCGCTGCTGCCGGCGGCCGGCTTCCCCGTCCTGGCACTGGCCACCGTCCTGCACGGACAGCCGCCGGCGCGCGCCGCCGTGTGGCTCGCGGTGGTCTTCTGCGGTGTCTACGCCCGCCGATGGGGTCCGCGCGGGCACGCGCTGGGGATCTTCGCGTTCATGATGTTCTTCGTCACCCAGTTCCTGCACGCCGTCCCCGCGCAGCTGCCCGAACTGTACGGAGCCGTCGCCCTGGCCCTCGCCGCCGCGTCCGCCGTCCGCTTCGGGGCATGGTGCATCGAGCGCCGGACGCCCCCGCCCCCGCTGCCCGCGCCGCTGCCCGGCCGCGGCCTCGCCCGGCCCACCACCCGCCAGGCCTTCCAGGCCGCCGCCGCGTGCGCCCTGGCGCTCGCGGCCGGGCAGTTCGTGTCCGGGGACCGCTGGTACTGGGCCGTCGGCACCGCCTGGTGGATCTTCGTCAACACCGCGTCCCGCGGCGAGACGCTGATACGCGGCTTCCGCCGGGTCGTCGGCACCGTCACCGGCATCCTCGCGGGCCTGCTCGTCGCCGTCCCGGTGGCGGGCGCGCCCGGTCCCACCGCCGTGCTGGTCGCCGTGTGCGTCTTCGGCATCTTCTACACCGCGGCCCCGTCGTACAGCTGGATGATGTTCTTCGTGACCGTCATGGCCGGTCTGCTCTACGGGCTGCTCGGTGTGCTCCACCCGGGCCTGCTGCTCCTGCGCCTCGAGGAGACCGCGGTCGGCGCGCTGGGCGCGGCGCTCGCCGTCGCGCTGGTCCTGCCCGTGACCACCCACACCGCGACCGACGCCTGGATCCGGCGCGCGGTCCGGTGCGTGCACGACTGCACCACCACGGCCGCGCGGCGCCTCGCCGGCGACGAGACGGCGGATCCCGCGCCGCTCGCCGCGGAGCTGGAGCTGCTGCTCGGCCGCGTACGCCTCTCGCTCGCGCCACTGGTCCACCCGCTCAGCCCGCTGCGTGCGCGAAAGGCCCGCGCGCGCCGGGTCATCGAGCTGCTCGACGTATGCGCCCGCGAGGTGCGCGGCCTGGCCGCCGTCGCCGCCGATGCGCAGGCGTCCCACGACGCCCGGCTCGCCGCAGCCTGCGGCCGCGTCGAGGCGGCCGTCCACGCGCTGGTGCCGGCGCGGCCCGCCCGCCCCTCGGCCGCGACGGAGGTCGTGCACGTACCGCCGCACCACCCGGGGGCCGAGGCGGCGCTCGGTCACCTCCACGGCCTCGAACGCGCGCTCGCGGACCTCGCCCATCCGGTGCGCACCTCCCCGCGCGCCCCGCTGGTACCGGCGTGAGCGGCCTGCCGCGCGGTTGCCGCCCCAAGCGATCCTCTTTGGTCTAGACCTACTGCTACCGTCGGGGCCGCGCACCCGTGTGCGGCCCGTGGGCGGTCCACGGGCGCTCCACGGGGCGGAGAGGGGACTGCTGTGGGTGGCACAGGCGTGGGGCGGGCCTTCATCGGATCGTTCACCTCGGCGGGCGGACGGGGGATCGTCGCCGCCTCGGTGGACCCCGGCACCGGAGCCCTGACAGCCACCGCCGCCACCCGTGCGGTCGCCGACCCCTCCTATCTCGCCGTGACGGACTCGGTCCTGTACGCCGTCTCCGAGACGGCCGACGGCGCCGTCGCCGCCTTCGACATCACGGGCGGCGCGCTGCGCCCGCTCGGCGGACCGGTACTCGTCGGCGGCCACAGCCCGACGCACCTCGCGCTCGCCCCGGGCCGGCTGCTGACGGCCCACTACGGCTCCGGCAGCGTCAGTGTGCTGCCGCTCGGCCCGGACGGATCACCGGGCCCGGTCGCGTCGGTCGTCCGGTACGAGGGTCGCGGCCCCGACCCGGACCGGCAGACGCGGCCGCACGCCCACCAGGTCCGGCCCGACCCGTCCGGGCGCTGGATCCTCGCCGTCGACCTCGGCTCCGATGCGGTGCGCGTCCACGCCCTCGATCCCGTCACCGGCGGTCCGGCGGAGGGCCACCGGACGACCGCGCTGCCGCCCGGTACGGGACCGCGCCACCTCGCCTTCCACCCCGGCGGCCGACATGCCTACGTGCTGGGCGAACTGGAGCCGACGCTCACCGTGTGCCGCTGGGACGACCGCAGCGGGATCCTGGAGCCGGTCGCCGCGAACCGCGTCCTGCCGGACGGCGTGGCGGGACCGGCGTATCCCTCGGCAGTCGTCGTCGCGCCCGACGGCAGGCGCGTGTGGGCCGCGATCCGGGGCCACGACAGCATCGCGGTGCTGGACCTGGACGAGACCTCCGAGAAGGCGGAGATCGTGACCACGGTTCCGTGCGGCGGCCACTGGCCCCGCGACCTCGCACTCGATCCCTCGGGCCGCAGGCTCTACGCCGCGAACGAGCGTTCCGGGGACGTCACCTGGTTCCACGTCGACGAGGCGACGGGCATCCCGCACCCCGCGGGTTCCCTGCCGGTCCCGGCCGCTTCCTGCGTGGTCTTCACCTGACCCGTCCGGCGCGCGGCGGCCGGCCGCGCCCACGCGAAGGGCCCGTGCCGGTCGAGACGTCGACCGGCACGGGCCCTTCGGCACCGACACCCTGCGGGACCGTCAGCGCAGCTGAGTCCCCTGCGGCTGGGCGATGCCCAGGGCGGTCGCGTACTGCGACAGCACCAGCTTGCCGATGGCCGGGTACGCGCCGAGGGCCTCGGAGGCGGCGCAGCCGGCATCCTTCACGGCGGCGTCGAGCAGCCCCTCCGGCAGCTCCGGACCCACCAGGTACGGCGCCAGCGCCAGCTGGACGGAGCCCGAACCGCGCAGCTGCTCCGCGACCGCGGCCGCCGAACCCGGCTCGTCGAGCGCCGCGGCCATCACCGGCACGGCCAGCCGGGCCGCCAGGAGCATGCCGGTGATACCGGCGGCCTGCACGGCCTCCTCGCCGCCCACCGTGGCGAGGATGATGCCGTCGGCCGCCGTCGCCACCGTGAACAGCCGCGCGCGGTCGGCACGCGCCATACCGGCCTCGGAGAGCCGGACGTGCACGGCCTCGGCGAGCAGCGGGTGCGGACCGAGGACGTCGGTCAGCTCCACCGTGACGCGGCTGTCCATGAGGGCCTCGCGGATCCGGCGCATCAGCGCGTTGTCCGGGCCCGCCAGCAGCGGGACGACGACGGCGGCAGGGCCCTCGGGCTCGGCGACCTCGCGGCCGGCGGCCTTGGCGATCTCGTAGCGCTCGGTGCGGACGGCCGCCGTGCGCGCGAGGACCGTCGCCAGCGTCGGGTACTCCTCGTCGTCGCCCTCGAGGTAACCGATGGCGACTTCGAGGCCGGGCAGCTCGGAGCGGGCGATGCTTATGACCTCTTCGGCCAGGCTGCGCGTCGTGGGCGCGGTGGCGCCGGGCACGGCGAGAACGAGCGCGGGCGCGCCCTCGGGAGCGGCCACGGGCTCCGGGCGGCGGTGTCGCCCGGTCTGTCGGGGGCGTGGCATTCGTACAGGCAGGCCGGGTGCAGGCCCAGTGGGGGAGCTCATGGCGCCGCATGCTACTGGCTTTGTGCGCGCGGCTGTTCGGGGAGGGTGCAGTCGTGCGTCTTCTGTCCGTGTTTATCCGCCGGGCGGTGTACGGATCACGCAACCCCGTCCGTCACGACGTGCAGCATGGCCGGATGCGGCGGCAGCAGCAGCCCGCCGGTCGCGACGGCCTCCGCGAGAAGCAGCGCGCCGGACAGCGGATCCCCGGCCGGGGGAACGACGCGCGCCTGGGGGACCTGGTGCGCGAGCTCGGCCCGCAGCGGCACGAGCAGCGGGTCTCCGAGCTTCGCCACTCCGCCGGTCACCGCGACCTCGCACCCGTCCGGCGCGTCGGGCCCCGCCGGGCACACGGCCGCGGCAGCCTCGGCGATGTGCTCGGCCGCGCGCGCGAGGATGCCCGCCGCCACCGGGTCGTGGTCCGCGCAGGCGGCCACCTCGGGGGCGAAGGAGGCCAGCATCGCGGGCCGGTCGGCGCGGGGGTAGATCAGCCCCGGCAGCTCCGCCGCCGGGCCGAACACGGCCTCCATCCGCGCCAGCAGCGCCCGCGAACCGCCCCTGCGTCCGTCGTGCGCGCGCAGCGCCGCCTCGAGGCCCACCCGGCCGATCCAGGCGCCGCCGCCGCAGTCGCCCAGCAGATGACCCCAGCCGTCGGCCCGGCACCACGACGCGAGGTCCGTGCCGACCGCGATCATGCCGGTGCCCGCCGCGACCACGGCGCCGGGCCGCTGACCCAGCGCACCCGCGTACGCGGTCACCGCGTCGGCGGCCAGCCCCACACGTCGTACGCCGAGCGACGCGGCCAGCGCGGCGGGCAGTTCGGCGCGCAGCCGGCCGCCCAGCGTGGCCATCCCGGCCGCGCCGATCACCACGGCCGTCGGCTCGCCGCCCCCGGCCCGCTCCAGGAGGGCGCGCGCCATCGGGACGAGCTGCTCCAGCATGTGCCCGGCGTCGATCCCGTCCGAGCCCGTGCGCACCGGTTCGGCCGACACCGAGATCGCGGCCTTCTCCAGCGCGCCCGCCTCGGCGAGCGCGACCCGCAGGCCCGAGCCGCCCGAGTCGACGCCGAGCACGCGGATCACGGAAGCCGCCAGTCGACGGGCTGCCCGCCCTGCCGGATCAGCAGCTCGTTGACCCGGCTGAACGGGCGGGAGCCGAAGAAACCGCGGTCCGCGGACATGGGCGAGGGGTGCGACGACTCGATCGCCGGCAGATCGCCCAGCAGCGGGCGCAGATTGCGCGCGTCCCGGCCCCACAGCACCGACACCAGCGGCTTGCCACGCGCCGCGAGCGCGCGGATCGCCTGCTCCGTGACCTCTTCCCAGCCCTTGCCGCGGTGCGCGGCGGGTTTGCGTGGTGCGGTGGTCAGCGCCCTGTTGAGCAGCAGCACACCCTGACGCGTCCAGGGCGTGAGATCCCCGTTCGAGGGACGGGGGTGGCCGAGGTCGGCGTGCATCTCGCGGAAGATGTTGTCGAGGCTGGGCGGCCACGGCGACACGTCCGGCGCCACCGAGAAGCTGAGCCCGACGGCATGGCCCGGTGTGGGGTACGGATCCTGGCCGACGATCAGCACTCGGACATCGTCGAACGGCTGCTGGAAAGCGCGCAGCACATGCTGTCCGGCGGGCAGATACGTACGCCCCGCGGCGATCTCCGCGCGGAGGAAGTCCCCCATGGCGGCGATGCGTTCGGCCACGGGGGCGAGAGCGTCGGCCCAGCCGGGCTCGATGATTTCTTTCAGCGGTCGTGGTGCCACGGGGCGTCACTCTACTGGTGCAGTCAGCACCGGCGGCACCACATGATCCGTTCCCCCGGCGGCCGTGGACCGCCGTCCGTGACCGGCCCCCGTCAGCGCATCACCGCCGCCCGCACGCACAGCACGTCCGGGAGATGCGAGGCGAGTTGCTGCCAGGAGTCGCCGTCGTCCGCACTCGCGTACACCTCGCCGTTGCGGTTGCCGAAGTAGACGCCGGCGGGGTCCGCGTCGTCCGTGCACATCGCGTCGCGCAGCACCGTCCCGAAGTGGTCGCCCTCGGGCAGACCCGCCGACAGCGCCTCCCAGCTCCCGCCCGCGTCCCCGGTCCGGTAGACCCGGCAGCGCCGGCCGGCCGGGACGCGGTCGGAATCGGCGGTGATCGGGAAGACGTACGCGGTGTCGGCGCGGTGCCGGTGCGCGGCCACCGCGAAACCGAAGTCGGATGGCAGTCCGGCGCCGATGTCGGTCCACGTGGCCCCGGCGTCGTCGCTGCGGTAGACGCCCCAGTGGTTCTGCAGGTAGAGGCGGTCCAGGTTCGCGGCGTCCTGGGCGATCTTGTGCACGCACTGCCCGAACTCCGGGTTCGGATCGGGCAGGAAGACCGCCGACACCCCCTGGTTGGAGGGCGCCCAGCTCGCTCCCCCGTCGCGGGTGCGGAACACGCCGGCCGTCGACACCGCGACCGTGACCGCGTCGGGGTCGCGGCGGTCCGTCACCACCGTGTGCAGACCTTCACCGCCGCCGCCCGGCACCCACTGCGAGCGGGTCGGGTGCTCCCACAGCGGCCTGATGAGCTCGAAGGTCTCGCCGCCGTCCTCGGAACGGAACAGCGCGGCGGGCTCGGTGCCCGCGTAGACCACGCCCGGTGCCGCGTCGGACGCCGGGTGGAGCTGCCACACCCGCTCCAGCGAGGCGCCGGTGTCCTTGGGGAACTTCACCGCCGGCTTCTTCGGCTCGACCCAGTTCCTGCCGAGGTCGTCGGAGTGGAAGACGGACGGCCCCCAGTGCGCGCTGTCGCCGCCGACGAGCAGCCGCGGCACCCCTCTGCGCGTGTCGATGCCGACCGAGTAGACGGCCTGCGCATTGAAGTGGGGGCCCTCGAACTCCCATGCACCGCCCCTCCTGCGGCCGATGAAGAGCCCTTTGCGAGTGCCTACGGTGAGCAGTACATCGGTCATGGCCGATATCCCTCCAGGACGCCGTTGTCTCGGATACGGGCCAGTCTGCACCCGACCACTGACAACGTCCTGCGATGCGGTCCGTGCGCACGTCGGCCCCGTGACAGCAGTACGGACCGGACCGGCCGGCGAAACTCATCGGTGTGCGCGGGTGAATCTCCCGCACACGCCGGCCCGCCGGGAGAGATCTCCCGGCGGGCCGGCGTCGAAGGCCCAGGGGGCGGGGGCCCGGAAGGACGGACGGATCAGACGGAGCGGTGGTACTGCTGCGGCACGTGGACCTCGGCGCCCAGCGTGCGGGCCGCGTGCCGCGCCCACGACGGGTTGCGCAGCAGCTCACGGCCGAGCAGCACGGCGTCCGCCTCGCCGTTGGAGAGGATCTTCTCGGCCTGCTCGGCCTCGGTGATCAGGCCGACCGCGGCGACCGGCAGCCCGGTCTCCGCCCTGACCCGCGCGGCGAAGGGCACCTGGTAGCCGGGGCCGGTGGGGATGCGGACGCGCGCGGCGTTGCCGCCGGAGGAGACGTCGAGCAGGTCGACGCCGTGCTCCTTGAGGAGAGCGGCGAAGCGGACGGTGTCGTCGACCGTCCAGCCGTGCTCCTCCAGCCAGTCGGTGGCCGAGATGCGGAAGAAGAGGGGCAGTTCCTCCGGCCACACCGCGCGCACGGCGTCGACGACCTCGAGCGCGAAGCGGACCCGGTTGTCGAAGGAGCCGCCGTACTCGTCGGTGCGGCGGTTGCTGTGCGGCGAGAGGAACTCGCCGATCAGGTAGCCGTGCGCGCCGTGGACCTCGGCGATCTCGAACCCGGCGTCGAGCGCGCGGCGGGCCGCGTCGGCGAACTGGCCGACGATCTCGGAGATCCCTTCCCGCGTCAGCTCGTCGGGCACGGGGTGCCCCTCGTCGAAGGGGACCGGGCTGGGGCCGAGCGGCTGCCAGCCGTGCTCGTCGGCTCCGAGCGGCGCGCCGCCCTTCCAGGGCCGGTCGGTCGAGGCCTTGCGGCCGGCATGGGCGAGCTGGACGCCCGGAACGGTGTTCTGGCTCTTGAGGAAGCGGGTGATGCGCCGGAACGCCTCCACCTGCGTGTCGTTCCAGATGCCGAGGTCCGCGGGGCTGATCCGGCCCTCGGGGCTGACCGCGGTCGCCTCGACGAGGATCAGGCCGGTGCCGCCGGCGGCGCGGGCCGCGTAGTGGGTGAAGTGCCAGTCGCCCGCGACGCCCGCGTTCGGGCCGAAGACCTCCGCGCTGTACTGGCACATCGGCGCCATCCAGGCGCGGTTGGGGATGGTCAGCGAGCGCAGGGTGCAGGGCTGGAACAGCGAGCTCACGGGGGACTCCAATTCGGACAGGACGGAACCGGGGTACGCAAATCGAAAGGCGGGACCCCGTCACGCTTCGTACGATACCCATCGTAGTACGGGAAGTGTCAAACTACGATACCTCTCGTACGATGGAGTTCGGGGTGGGCCGCAGCGGCCGCGCCCCCTGCCGTACGAAGCCCACCGGACGAACCCCGGACGAAGCGGAGCCACCGTGACCAGCGTGAGCAGCGCCCGAGTTCTCGATCACCCCGCGCGGGACGAGATCCGGCTGGAGAACGTGCTCCACGCACTCTCCGACCCCATGCGCATGCGGGTGGTCCGGGCGCTGGCGACCACCCACGACGAGCTCTCCTGTTCGTACTTCGACCTGCCCGTCACCAAGTCGACGACCACGCACCACTTCCGGGTGCTGCGCGAGAGCGGCGTGATCCAGCAGATCTACCGCGGCACCGCGAAGCTCAACTGCCTGCGCCGGGACGACCTGGAGGCCCTTTTCCCGGGTCTGCTCGACAGCGTGCTCGCCGCGGCCGAGGGCCAGGACGAACGCCTCGGCGCACGCTGAGCGGCCGGGCCCCGGCCGGCTCGGTCCGGCAGACGGCCCCGAAGCGCGGGGCCAGGGCGACGGCGACGCCTGCGACGATCTCGATGGCCTGCCGCCCGGTCCGCAGCGGCATCCCGTGACACGCCGACGTGGCCCGAGGCAGGCGGTGCCGCCTGCCGCCGACTGGGCCGCCGCCCGTGCCGCCTCAGTCCGCCCCGTCCGCGGCCGTCAGCAGGCCCTGCCAGTCCGCGATCTTGACCGAACGCCGGCCCAGCGTGCGGCCCAGTGCCTCCTCGGCCGACTCGATGGCCAGCCAGCCCGGCCAGGCGACCGGACGGTGCCCGGCGGCGCGCAGCTCCGCGACCGGATCGGCCGCGACCGGTCTGGCGGCCAGGCGCGCCGCGTCCTCCAGCAGCGAGGTGACGGTCTCCTTGGCGCACGGCCGGTTGGTGCCGATGACGCCCGTCGGTCCCCGCTTGATCCATCCCGCCACGTACTCGCCAGGGGAGGGCACGCCGCCCCTGAGCACGCGCCCTGCCGCGTTCGGCACGATGCCGCGATCCGCGTCGAAGGGGAGGCCGTCGGTCGGCACACCCCGGTAGCCCACCGCCCGCAGCACCAGCTGCGCCTCGATGTCCTCGTACGCGCCCGTGCCCCGCACCCCGCCCCGGCCGTCGGGCGCCGTGCGCTCGAAGCGGACCCCCGCGGCCCGCCCGCCGCGCTCCAGCACCTCGACCGGGCGCAGGAAGAAGCGCACATGGATGCGCCGGGCCCTGCCCGTGGGACGCCGGGCGGCCCACTCCCGTACGACCGCGAGATTGCGGCGGACGACGGCGGGCACGGCCTCGGGATCGGCGTACGCCGTCTCCAGGGCGAGGTCCGCCGGCTCGACCAGCACGTCGGCCCCGGGCAGCGCGCCCAGTTCCCGCAGCTCCTTGGTGGTGAACTTCGCGCCGGACGGACCGCGCCTGCCCACCATGTGCACCTCGCGCACACCGCTCGCCGCGAGCGCCTCGAGCGCCGGCTCGGGCACGTCCGTGGGCCGCAGTTCGTCCGCACCCCGGGCGAGGATGCGGGCCACGTCGACGGCCACGTTGCCGACCCCGATCACGACGGCCGACGGCCCGCCGAGCGGGAATCCGCCGGTCACCGCGTCGGGGTGGGCGCTGTACCAGGAGACGAAGTCGGTGGCGGAGTGGCTTCCGGGCAGGTCCTCACCGGGAATGCCGAGTCTGCGGTCCCGCGCCGCCCCCACGCAGTAGACGACGGCGTGGTACAGCTCCAGTAGCCGCGCCGGCGTCAGGCCGTGCGCCCCGACCTCGACGTTGCCGAGGAAGTCGATGCGGTCGTCCTCCAGCACGGACCGCAGGTTGTTCTGCAGCGACTTGATCTTCTCGTGGTCTGGGGCGACTCCGTAGCGCACGAGTCCGTACGGGCAGGGAAGACGGTCCAGGATGTGCACCCGGACGTCGGGCACGGCGGACTGCTGGACGAGGGACTGCGCGGCGTAGACCCCGCTGGGGCCCGATCCGACGACGGCGACACGAAGCACGACTGCGCTCCTTCCCGCAGGGGATTCCAGCATCGCACCGGTGTGCGCGCCTGGGGAGTCTCCCGCCCGAGTGTCGTCGCGGCGTCGCGGCGCGGCAGCTCACAGCGCTCGCATCCGGCCGATCTCGCTCGTCTGCTGCGCGATCACGTCGTTCGCCATCTCCTCCACCGCGACGTTGTTGCCGTTCGACAGGACATCGGCCGCCATGGTGAGCGCCCCCTGGTGGTGGGTGATCATCAGCTTGAGGAAGAGCTCGTCGAAGGCCGTCCCCTCGGCATGGCGCAGCTGGTCGAGCTGGGCGTCGGTGGCCATACCCGGCATGGAGGCGTGGTCGTGCTCGTGGGGGCCTGCCGAGTCCCCGCCGTGCGTCTCCAGCCACGCCCGCATCGCCCCCACCTCGGGCTCCTGCGCGGCGGCGATGCGCCCGGCGAGCCGCTCGATGCGCTGCGAGCCCGCTCGGCCCTCGGCCAGCGAGGTCATCTCCAGTGCCTGCTCGTGGTGCTTGATCATCATCTGTGCGTAGCGGAAGTCGGCGGCGTTGGGACTGTCGTCCGGCACGGCCTTCGCGGCCTCGTCGGCGGACAGGGTCTTCGCCGGCTCTCCCGGCTTCCCGGGCGCGAGGACCGGCGCCCCCTTGTCCGCGCCCGCCTCGGCGCGCGTGCCGGAGTCCGCGTCGCAGGCCGCGAGGGCGAGCGCGGCGGCGGCAACCGCCGCGGCCCTGAACGAGGTTCGAGTGCGCGCGGATCTGCGGGGCTTCAACACGGCGACCTCCTGTGGCACTTGGCGTGTTCGAGGAGCGTACTTGCTTGAACGCGCGGCGAGTCGATCAAAAACCTTCATTACATGTGTGTTGCCATCTGTTGAGATGTGCATGCAAAGGAAGATACTGCCGGGGTCCGTGAACCGTTCCGCCAAGAACGGCGACAAGGGAGGACGCAGTGACCCCGTTGCACACCACCGGAGTGCGGCGCAGACGTCTCGGCGCGGCGGCGGCCGCCGCCGGTCTGCTGACCGCGCTGCTGACCGCGGGACCGGCCGTGGCGATCCCCGACCCGGGAGACGCTCCGGCCGGGGGCAAGGTCTCGTCGAGCCAGGCGGCCGGGACCCGGTCCGCCATCGCGAGCGGTGAGATCCCCGGTGTGGACGAGATCGTCCACAGCGACAACATCGAGCACGTGAGCAACATCCCCAAGGACGCGATCAAGGGGACCAACTCGGACCTCGCGTTCCAGGGCTCGTATGCCTTCGCCGGCAACTACGACGGGTTCCGGATCTTCGACATCAGCGACCCCAGGTCACCGAAGTCCGTGGCCCAGGTGCTGTGTCCCGGATCGCAGAACGACATCAGCGTCGCCGGCGACCTGCTCTTCCTGTCCACCGACTCCTCGCGCAGCGACAACTCCTGCAACAGCACCTCGCAGCCGGCCACGGAGAAGTCGTCGTGGGAGGGCATGAAGATCTTCGACATCAGCGACAAGCGCAACCCGAAGTACGTCGCCGCCGTCGAGACCGCCTGCGGCTCGCACACCCACACCCTCGTTCCCGAGCGCAGGAACGTCTACGTCTACGTGTCGTCCTACGCGCCGAACGCCGCGTTCCCCGACTGCCGGCCGCCGCACGACGGCATCTCCGTCATCAAGGTGCCCCGCAAGGCCCCCGAGCAGGCCGCCGTCGTGAACTTCCCCGTGCTCTTCCCCGGTGAGGGCCCCGACGGAGGCGGCAACCCGGGCGGGCCGACCAACCCGGGCGTCTCCAAGACCACCGGCTGCCACGACATCACCGTGCTGCCCGCCAAGGACCTCGCCGCCGGTGCCTGCATGGGCGACGGCATCCTGTTCGACATCGAGGACCCGGAGAACCCGAGGGTCATCGACCGCGTCCAGGACAACGTGAACTTCTCCTTCTGGCACTCGGCCACCTTCAACCAGAAGGCGAACAGGGTCGTCTTCGCCGACGAGCTGGGCGGCGGCGTCGCGGCCACCTGCAACACCCGGGTCGGCCCGAACCGCGGCGCCGACGGCATCTACGACATCACCGGCAAGGGCGACGGGCGCAAGCTGGTCTTCCGCAGCTACTTCAAGATCGACCGCCACCAGGCAGACACCGAGAACTGCGTGGCGCACAACGCCTCGCTGATCCCGGTCAAGGGCCGCGACATCATGGTCCAGGCCTGGTACCAGGGCGGCGTCTCGGTGGTGGACTTCACCGACGCCGACCGGGCCGAGGAGATCGCTTACTTCGAGCGCGGCCCGGTCAGCACGGGCAACCTCGTCGTCGCCGGCTCCTGGTCCGCGTACTACTACAACGGCTACATCTACTCCAACGACATGGCCAAGGGCCTCGACGTCCTGAGGATCGAGGACCGGCGCACGGACGCCGGCGCGCGGGTGCGGATGCACGAGCTCAACGTGCAGACGCAGCCGGACTACTTCGAGGACTTCGACAGCTCCGACGACTGACCCGGGACAGCCGGGGCAGGACGAGACGTTCCGCCGGGTCCACGCGGGCCCGGCGGAACGCCGAGCTCCCAGTCCAGCCCGTAGCGCTGGAACAGCTCGGCGCGCAGGCGTGCGAGAGGCATGGGCGCACCCGGCAGCAGCACGGCGAACACCGCGCCCATCAGCAGGGCGCGCAGCAGCGGATAGTCGGTGTCCACGTCCGTGGAGCCGTACCGTTCCACCGTGTCGCGCAGCAGAGCGGCGAGCTGCTGCTGCTCCGGGCCCTGCACGAACCCCTCGGCCTGCAGGATCCCCGCCATGTGCGTACGCATCAGCCTCGGATGCTCGACCGCGAGACACAGGATCGCGTCGACGGCGCGCGCCAGGCGCTCCCGCCCGTCCTCGGTGCGCGGCTCGCGTTCGAGCGCGGCCTCCAGCGTGCGGTGCATGAGCCGGTGCACCGCGGACTGCAGCAACTGGTGCTTGCCGGGAAAGTAGTACGAGACGAGACCGCGGGCCGAGCCCGCCCGGTCGGCGATGTCGCCGAGCGTCGTCGCCTCGAATCCTCTCTCGTCGACCAGCTCCACCGTCGCCTGCAGCAGCCGCTCGCGCGAACGCCGACGAAGTTCTTCATTGACCTCTGCGCTCCGCGGGGACATCCTGGACTCCTGCGTTGACTGGCTCGGAGCCAATATACTCAGCGCGTCCCGCCTCCAGGCCCAGCGGGGGCTGGTCGGCGGATGTGGTGCCCGGACCGGGCGACGCGGGGGATCGTCCGGTCCGGGTGGCTCTTCACCTGATTCTTTCGGCTGTCTTCAGTGTGCTCCGCTCGCGTCGCCGACCGGGCGCCCGGCCGCCCGGCGGTCCCGGTCGACCAGTTCGAGCACCGGGCGCAGCCCGTCGGGCCGCTCGTCCACCGGCAGGTGGTCCACGAAGCGCACCGCGCACCCGAGGGCCGCGGCGCCACCGTCGGCCTGCGGGTGGTCGCCCACCATCAGGGCGTCGTGCGGGTCCCGGCCGAGCGCCTCGCAGGCCGCGCGGAACAGCCGGGCGTCCGGCTTCTGCACCCCGTGCTCGTACGACAGCGTGTACGCGTCGACAAGGGCGTCCACGCCGTGGGCGCGGAACACCGGCCTCAGGTCCCAGCCGATGTTGCTCACGACCCCGACCCGTACGCCGCGCTCCCGCAGCCCGCGCAGCACCTCGGCCGCGTCCGGGTAGGGGCGCCAGGCCGCGGGCGTCATATGGCGGTCGTAGAGCGCGTCGTACAGGCCCCGTCGGGCAGCGCCACCTCGCGGGCGAGACCGGTGTACACGGCTCGGTGCAGCTCCGGGCTCCTGTCGCGTACCGCCCACTGCTCGGCCAGGTGCTCCGGCAGGCGCAGCGGCGGCGGCCCGCCGGGGAGGGCGCCGGCCTCGGCCGGCCGACGTGCGAGGTGCTCCGCTTCGGACTCCGGGAGCGCGGTGTCCCGGTCCCGGAGCACCGCGCGGAGCCAGTCGCGGGCCGACTCGCTGCGGAACAGCGTGCCGGAGAAGTCGAACAGCACCGCCGTGATCGCCATGCCGGCGATCCTTCGCGGTTCAGCGACGCCGCGACAAGACCGCCCTGTGGTACGAGACCGTCGTCAGGGCCACCACGGCCGCCCCCAGCAGCCATCCGGCGACCACGTCGGAGGGCCAGTGGACGCCCAGATACACGCGCGTGAGGCCCACACCGGCGACGCTCACGACGGCGAGCGCGACGCCCCACGCCCAGCCGGCCCCGGACGCTCCGTAGCGCCGCGCCAGCCACAGGAGCAGCCCGCAGGTGACCGCCGCCGTCATCGCGTGACCGGAGGGGAACGCCGCGTACTGCGCGGAGTCCACCGGGTCAGGCCACTGCGGACGTTCCCGGCCCGCCATCGCCTTCAGCGACTGCTGCACGGCCGCGGCCAGGGCGCTCGCGGCGGCCACCCACACCGCGAGGAGCCGTTCGCCCCGCAGCCACAGCCACACGGTCGCTGTGGCGGCCAGCAGGCGCATCGTCCAGGGGTCCCACACCCAGTCCGTCAGCACCCGGTTGACGCGGGTGAGCCCCGGCTCGGCGACCGCGGTGCTGTGCAGCGCCTCCGCGACGTCGCGGTCGAAGGCGAGCAGCGGGGACCAGGGCAGGACCACCAGCACCGTCAGCACGGCCGTCAGGGCCAGGCAGACCGTGCCCGTACGGGCCGCCGCGGTCACGCGCGGGGCCGGACGACGGGCAGGGGAGGGGGCCGGGCTCAGCGGGCGTGAGAGGGTCATGCACCGATCCTGGCCTCTTTACGTGCGGTCCGGCTATTCCAGCGCGCGCAGTCCCGGGACGAATGCCACGAGCAGCGGAACGACGGGCACCAGCGCCGCGGCCGCCGTCAATTGAAGCCGGCGGCCGGCGGTGAACCGCGGCGCGGGGGTCAGCAGCCGGTTCACCCGCTGCGGGAGCTGTGCGTCTGGCGTGGGGCAGGGGCCGAAGACCCCGCGGTCCTCGTTGAGTTCGACCAGCGCCAGGGCGATCGTCAGCCGCCCGAACCGCCGCGAGGCGACATCGTCCGCGGCCAGCTCGACCAGCCGGTGCATCTCGTCGCGGAACGCGGCGAACACCGGGATCTGCGGGAACCCGTTGGCCAGCGCGGCGGAACAGTGCAGCAGCCAGTCGTGCCGGGCCCGGGCATGTCCCTGCTCGTGCGCCAGCACCGCATCCAGCTGACGGCCCTTCAGTCTGAGCAACGCCGCGGTGGTGACGACCAGTTGGGGCGCCGTTCCCGGGAGCCACCAGGCGTCCGGCCGCTCGCCCTCCAGGACCACCAGCGGCTCGTCGCCCGGCTCCTCGCCGGGCAGCAGGGGGGAACGCACCAGCAGCTCCCGGTGCCGCCGACGGCGCCGTGCGTGAGCCCGCAGCACCTCACGCGTGAGCATCGTCGCGGTCCACAGCCCGCCGCAGGCGAGGAGAACCGCCAGCACGGCGGACCAGGGCTCGTTCGCCCGCAGGGCGTAGGCCTCGACGACGCCGTGCGGAGCCGGGGCGAAGACGTGGCCGCGGACCAGCTGCCAGGCCGCGGCGGCGCTGAGGATCATGGACAGGGCGAAGGAGAGGAGTACGGCGGCGACCACGCACTGCCACACCCACAGCGCGACGACGGGCTCGCGCTCCGCCCAGTCGCCGCGTGACATGAGTCGTGGGGCGACGACGGCGGCCAGTACCCCGAGCAGAAGCAGCGCGAGCGAGACCATCATGGAATCCAGCCTATGAGCGCGAGGCTACCTGCCGGTATGGCCCTGCGCGTCAAGTGATGCACGCCACGGTTTGAACGGCGGACCGTCCGAGCGGCTCACAGGGTCAGAAGCATCGCCAGCATCGCCGTTCCCATCGAGACTCTGCAGGCCAGGGCAAGTTCCGGTGGGGCGCCCCAGGCGGGCGCCGCCGGACCCGGGCTTCCGGCCGGGGCCGCGACCGGGACGAGGCGCAGGCCGGCGCGCAGCACGTACCCCGCGAAATAGACGACGAGCGCAGTAGTCAGCAGAGGGACTCCCGTGCGGGCGTGGGACGCGTGCGCGCCGCCGGGCCCGGCCATCGCCGCCGCCATGTAGATCATCGCCAGGCACGCCACGAGATGGTGCACGTGGTGGCGGCGGGTGCGCTGCGCCCATATCGCGCGCAGGGCCGCGGCGCCGAACACCACGGCGTACACCACCCAGTGCCAGGACGGGAGCGTGAGCACGGCAGCGGGCACGGCCATCGCCGCCATGCCGAAGCCCATCAGCGCCTCGCCCCCGGCCGCCTCGCGCGCCTCACCCCTGCAACTGCGCATCCGCAGCAGGCAGTACGCCCCGGTCGCGGCGCACAGCGCCATGAGCAGCAAACCGGACGTCATCGGTCCGTGCACGCGTCTCTCCCCCTTCGACGGCGTCGAAGGGTGCATGCCCGCAGGCACAGGACGTACCCGAGCGCACAGGAGTACAGGGGAGCGCGTCAGGGGCGCGGGCGGGGAGGTCCACGGGGTGACCGGGGCTGACTCGGCCGCCGGTGGGCGCGTTACCCTCGTGCCACGCGTACCCCCTCGTGCCGCCGGCGCCTCGCCGTGCCCGCACCCGGTCGAAACGGAGCCGCCCATGGACACCGCACCGCCCCGTGATTCCGGTGAGCTCACCTACCGTGACGCGGTGGCGGACGACGTCCCGGTGCTCGTCCCGCTGATCGAGTCGGCGTACCGCGGGGAGAGCAGCCGTACGGGCTGGACCACCGAGGCCGACCTCCTGCACGGTCAGCGAACGGACCCCGAGGGCGTACTCGCGGTGATCCGCGCGCCCGGCAGCCGGCTGATGATGGTCGAGCGCGACGGCGAGCCGCTCGCCTGCTGCCAGCTCGAACACCGCGGCGACGCCGCCTACTTCGGCATGTTCGCCGTGCGTCCCGATCTCCAGGGCGGGGGTCTCGGCCGCCGGGTGATCGCCGAGGCGGAGCGCAGCGCGCGCGAGACCTGGGGGGTGCGGGAGATGCACATGACGGTGATCAGCCTCCGCGAGGAGCTGATCGCCTGGTACGAGCGCCGCGGCTACCGCCGTACGGGACAGCTGAGCCCGTTCCCGTACGGCGACGAGCGGTTCGGGATCCCGCAGCGCGACGACCTGGTCTTCGAGCTGCTGGTGAAGGACCTCACCGGCTGATCGGAGCCGGCTCCGTCACGCGGTGAACCGCCCGGTGCGGCGGATCTCGGGGAAGTCGGTGGTCGCGCCGTCCAGTTCGAGGGCGCGCACCAGCCGCAGGTGCTCCTGGGTGTTGACCACCCAGCCGATCACTCCCAGCCCCGCGCCGTGGGCGCGCTCGACGGTCTCCAGCGTGAGCCTGCGGATGTTCAGCGCGAGCGACGCGGCGCCCACCGCCTTCCCCCGGTCCACGATGTCCGCTTCCCACCGGCTGGCGATCAGCACCGTCCGCACGCCCGGCACCAGAGTGGCGATCTCCGCGACGGCGTCGTCGTGGAAGGACGAGACCTCCACCCGGGGCACCAGGTCGCGGCGCTTCATCACCTCGGCCAGCGCGCGTGCCGCCGCCACGTCCTTGATCTCCGCCTGCAGCGGCGAGCGCACGGCGTCGAGGACCTCCTCGAAGACGGGCACGCGCTCGCCCATGCCCGCGTCGAGCTGACGCAGCTCCGCGAGGGTCTTCTCGGCGATCGGGCCGTTCCCGTCGGTCGTGCGGTCCACGTCGGCGTCGTGCATGACGGCCAGCGCGCCGTCCTTGGTCAGATGCAGGTCCAGTTCGATGGCGTCCATGCCGCACTGCTCGGCGCGGACGAAGGAGCGCAGGGTGTTCTCCGGCTCGACGCCCATGACCCCGCGATGACCGATGGTGAGGAAAGTCAAGATTCTCTCGCTTCCGTCGACGGCGGCTCCCGCGGCCCGGCCCCCGCTCGCCCACGCGGTGGGGGCGCACGCGGGTAAGGACGCAGCCTAACGGCCCCTCCCGCACACGGGACCGTTCTCGCACGGGGTGTCCGGAAGCTGCCCGTCCGCGTGTCTCCCGAAGTCGCGGACTGTCCGTGACACCCGCCACTCACCGCAAGAACTTCTGGGATCATGGGGGTGGCGCAGGATAATTTCCGATGCCTCCTCTTGTATGGAGGAACGCCGCACCGATACGGTGTCTTGACGCGAGGTTCTCCCGTGAAGGAAGTGACATGACGGAAATTCTTGTGCAGGACATGGCCGACAAGGGCATATCTCACGCCGGGCGGGTGGTCGACCACCCGAGCTGGCCGGTGCTCAAGAATGCCGTCGAAGAGATCCGCCCCTGGCAGTCCAAGGACGGCTCCATCGACTTCGACGCAGAGGGCGCCCCCGCCCGCCCCGACGCCGAGGCCGCCGTCGAGCAGGTCATCGTCGCGGTGGAGGACCTCTCCCCGCTGCTCCCGCACGACGACGCCTACCACCGGGCCCTCGTCGCCGACCTGCGCAAGTGGGCGAAGGACGGCTTCACCGTCCCGGACTTCCTGGACTCGCTGCTCGCCTTCCAGCCGGCCGCCGCCCGCGAGGACGGACTGCAGCACCTCGTCGTCTTCCCGATGTACACGCAGAACGGCAACCCGGACCGCAACCTCGAAGCGGTGGTCCTGCGCATGGTCTGGCCCGAGTGGCTCGCCGAGCTGGAGCGCACCCGCTACGACAACCCGCTCTTCTGCGGCATCACGTTCGAGGACTTCACCGCCGGGTACGACACCAACTCCGCCGTCCTCTTCCCGGAGACCATCGCCGTCCGTGAGGCCCCCGAGCGTTTCACCTGGGGCGGCATCTTCTGCGACCGCGAGGCCGCGCGCTTCCGTGCCGTGACCGAGGAGGCCGTGCGCGTCCTCGGCCTGGAGCTGCCGGACGACATCCGCGAGATGGTCGGCGACCAGAAGCGCTGCGAGCAGGCGTTCGTGCTGTGGGACATGGTCCACGACCGCACTCACAGCCACGGCGACCTGCCGTTCGACCCGTTCATGATCAAGCAGCGCCAGCCGTTCTGGATGTACGGCCTGGAGGAGCTGCGCTGCGACCTCACCGCGTTCAAGGAGGCCGTCAAGCTGGAGGCCGAGGGCAGCCGGCACGGCCGCGACGTCCAGTACGCCGTCCTCTTCGACCGCATGTTCCGCTTCCCTGTCACGGGTGACCGGACGCGCAACTACGACGGCCTCGGCGGCCAGCTCCTCTTCGCGTACCTCCACAAGCACGACGTGGTGCGCTGGACCGACAACACGCTGAAGATCGACTGGGAGCGGGCGCCGCAGGTCACGAACCAGCTGTGCGCCGAGATCGAGAAGCTCTACCGCGACGGCATCGACCGCCCGAAGCTGGTCCACTGGTTCGCCGCGTACGAGCTGGTCTCCACCTACCTCGCCCCGCACCCCGGCTCCCGCTGGGCCAAGGGCCCCGACGCCCTGGACCTGTCCCAGCCTCCGCGCAAACTGGTGGACGACGTGCTTCCGGACGAGTTTCCGCTGAGCATGTTCTATGAGGCGCTCTCCAAGAAGCTGAAGAACGTGATCGCCTCCACCAAGGGGATCACCGCTGCTTCGGCCGGAGCGGCCGCGTGAGCTCTCGCATCCAGGAGGCGACCACCATGAACGGGAACGGCAACGGCGCGCTCGAAGGCGCGGTCGTGGCGGTGGCCGGTGCGGCCGGCCCCGCCGGACGGGCCACCCTGCTGAGGCTGGCCGAGGCCGGTGCGACCGTCGTCGCCTCCGACGCCGACGCCGAGCGTCTCGCCCAGGCCGTCGACGCCGCGCGGTACGCGCACGGCGGTGCCACGGTCATCGGCGACACCGTCGACCTGCTCGATCTGAACGCCGCCAAGGCGTGGGCGGACAAGACCGAGAAGGAGTTCGGCCGGGTCGACGGGCTGGTGCACCTCGTCGGCGGCTGGCGCGGCAGCGCCGGCTTCACCGACAGCGACCCGGCCGACTGGGCCCTGCTCGAGAAGCTGCTGATCCGCACGGTCCAGAACACCTCGCTGGCCTTCCACGACGGACTGCTGCGCAGCGACCGCGGCCGCTATGTGCTCATCAGCGCCGCGGGAGCCACCAAGCCCACCGCCGGCAACGCCGCCTACGCCGCCGCCAAGGCCGCCGCCGAGGCGTGGACGCTCGCCGTCGCCGACTCCTTCCGCAAGGCGGGGGGCGATCAGGGCCCGGCGGCAGCGGCTGCCATCCTGGTCGTCAAGGCACTGGTGCACGACGCCATGCGCGCCGAGCGCCCGAATGCGAAGTTCGCGGGCTTCACCGACGTGACGGAGCTGGCAGAAGCCATCGCCGGAGTCTGGGACCGTCCCGCCGAGGAACTGAATGGACAGCGTCTGTGGCTGACCCCCAAACCCTGAAGACCGACGCCCGTCGTCACCACGACCCGTCCGTCCGCGGGTTCGCCAGTGACAACTACGCGGGCGCCCACCCGGAGGTGCTCGCGGCCCTCGCCCTCGCCAACGGCGGCCACCAGGTCGCCTACGGCGAGGACCAGTACACCGAGCACCTCCAGCGGGTCATGCACAGCCACTTCGGGCCGACCGCCGAGGCGTTCCCCGTGTTCAACGGCACCGGCGCCAATGTGACCGCCCTGCAGGCGCTCACGGACCGCTGGGGCGCGGTGATCTGCGCGGAGACCGCGCACATCAACGTGGACGAGGGCGGGGCGCCGGAGCGGATGGGCGGGCTCAAGCTGCTCACCGTGCCGACCCCGGACGGCAAACTCACCCCCGAGCTGATCGACCGGCAGGCCTGGGGCTGGGAGGACGAGCACCGGGCGATGCCCCAGGTCGTCTCGATCACCCAGAACACCGAGCTGGGCACCGTGTACACCGTGGACGAGATCCGCGCCGTCGTCGAGCACGCGCACGGCCTCGGCATGAAGGTCCACCTCGACGGCGCGCGGATAGCCAACGCGGCCGCCTCTCTGGACGTCCCGATGCGGACCTTCACCAACGCGGTCGGCGTCGACGTGCTCACCTTCGGCGGCACGAAGAACGGCATGCTCTTCGGCGAGGCGGTCGTCGTCCTCAACCCGGACGCGGTCAGCCACATGAAGCATCTGCGCAAGATGTCGATGCAGCTCGCCTCCAAGATGCGTTTCCTCTCCGTGCAGTTCGAGGCGCTGCTCGCCAAGGACCTGTGGCTGCGCAACGCCCGCCACTCCAACGAGATGGCGCAGCGGCTCGCCGCGGGTGTGCGCACGGTAGACGGCGTGGAGATCCTCCACGCCGTCGAGGCCAACGCCGTCTTCGCGCGGCTCCCGCAGGACGTGACCCGGCGGCTGCAGGAGCGCTTCCGGTTCTACTTCTGGGACGAGGCGGCCGGGGACGTCCGCTGGATGTGCTCCTTCGACACCACCGAGGACGACGTCGACACGTTCGTCCAGGCGCTGAAGGAAGAGATGGCGCGCTAGACGGACTGCATAAGAGTGCGGCCGACCGGAAAAGTATTGGTTTCGGGCCGGCCGCGCTCTTACGCTCGGTCGTCATGGAACTGATCCAGCAGGTCCCCGAACTGTCGGCGTACCTCGCCGCAGACGCCACCATCGACCACAGCGATCCACGCGTCCGGGAAACCGCGGAGCAGCTGCGCGCCGATCACCCCGACGCATACTCATACGCCCAGGCGGCGTACGAATTCGTCCGCGACGCGATTCCCCACTCCGCCGACAGCGGCGACATGCGGGTCACGTGGCGGGCTTCGGACGTGCTCGCGCTGGGCACCGGAATCTGCCACGCGAAGTCCCACGCGCTCGCCGCGCTGCTGCGCGCCGAAGGCGTCCCGACGGCCCTGTGCTACCAGCGCCTCACGGACGACGACGGCTCGAACCCGATGGTCCACGGACTGGTCGCGATCCACCTGCCCGGCGCATCGGGCTGGGTGCGCCAGGACCCGCGCGGCAACATCCCCGGGATCGTCGAGGCGCAGTTCTCGACGAGCGGGGAGCGTCTGGCCTGGCCCGTACGACTCGAGTGCAGTGAAGTGGACTATCCGATACTCTTTGCTGCACCACATCCGGCGGTCCTCACGGCCCTGCGGACGGCACCCGACCGGCCGGCCCTGTGGCGCACGCTGCCCACGGACATCTGAACGGCGGACCCATGGCACTCTCCCTCACCGTCTCGGACGAGGTGCGCGCCCTCGCGCCCGGCTTCGTCCACGTCGCCGTCGAGGCGCACGGCCTCGTGAACGGCCCGAGCAACGACGACAGTTCGGCGCTGCTGGACGACGCGGCACGCCGGCTCGCCGCCCGTCTCGACGGCCGCGCGCCGCACGAGGACACGCACATGGCGGCCTGGCGCGAGGCGTACACCGCCTTCGGCGCCAAGCCCTCGCGCACCCGCAACTCGGCCGAGGCACTCGCCCGGCGGGCGCTCGCCGACGGCGGACTGCCCCGCATCAACGCGCTCGTCGACCTCTACAACGCGATCAGCGTCGCCCATCTGATCCCGGTGGGCGGCGAGGACACCGACCGCATCGCCGGCGGCATGCGCCTCGTACGGGCTACGGGCGAGGAGCCGTTCGTCACGGTCGCGGGCGGTGAGGAGAGCGTGGAGCACCCCGACGCGGGCGAGGTCGTCTGGTGCGACGAGGAGGGTGTCACCTGCCGCCGCTGGAACTGGCGTCAGGGCGTGCGCACCCGTCTCACCGAGGACACGGTGAACGCGCTGTTCCTGCTGGAGGGCATGGCCCCGGCGACCGGCGGTGAGCTCGCGGCGGCAGCCGCCGAACTCGCCGAGGGTCTGGAGAAGCTGAGCCCCGGGGCGCGGGTCACGGTCCACGCCCCGCGGTAGGACTCTTTGGGCCGGGGTCTCAGCTGGCCTCGCGGACCTCGGCGGGCGTCGGTGCGGTGCCCCCGAGGTGCGCGGGGACCCACCAGGTGTCGCCCGCGTCCCTGGGGCGTACCGGGTACGCGCGCTGGGCCGCCTCCAGCAGCTCCTGCACACGCTCGCGCAGCCGCCGCGTGAGGGCGCCCGCGTACTGGTCCGTCGGTGCCTCCATGGGCTCGCCGACCCGGATCGTCACCGGGATGTGCGAGCGCTTGAAGTTCCGCGGACGGCCCTTGGTCCACAGTCGCTGCGTCCCCCACAGCGCCACCGGGATCAGCGGCACGCCGGCCTCCTGCGCCAGGCGTACGGCGCCCGACTTGAAGGACTTCAGCGTGAACGACTGGGAGATCGTCGCCTCCGGGAAGACGCCCACGATCTCGCCCGAGCGCAGCGAGTCCAGCGCGTGCGCGTAGGCGGCCTCACCCTGCTTGCGGTCCACCGGGATGTGCTTCATCCCGCGCATCAGCGGTCCGGAGACCTTGTGGCGGAAGACCGAATCCTTGGCCATGAAGCGGACCAGGCGCTTCTGGGGCAGCGCGGCGAGCCCGGCGAAGATGAAGTCCAGGTAGCTGATGTGGTTGCTGACCAGGACGGCACCCCCAGAACGCGGAATGTTCTCGGATCCCTGAGTGTCGATCTTCAGGTCGAGCGCCTTGAACATCGTGAGGGCGGCGCCGACGACCGGCCGATAGACGAGCTCTGCCATCTGGGGGGGACCCTTTCGTCATGCCCGGGGAGGGTTCTCCCGGTTGGAAGTTACGCAGCCGTAGGTTTTCGGCATTGGGCCGATCGTCCCCCATGTGTGGCGTGCTGACCAGCCCTGGGGCCCGGTACAGGCGAGATTCTCATCACGTCCGGACCCCCGTCGCCGCCCGTTCACGCCTGTCACGGGGAATCATTGCCTTCCTGCGAACGCTACAGGGGCCGACGACTCGACGGAGGTGGACCGAAGTGCGCGCTCACGACCGGGAACGACGGCTCGGCGCGGCGGAGCTGGGTACGGGGCTCGGGCGGCGGGCGACGCTCGTCCAGTTCTCGACCGCCTTCTGCCAGCCCTGCCGCGCCACGCGCCGCACGTTGTCGGACGTCGCGGGCATGGTCGACGGTGTCGCGCACATCGAGATCGACGCCGAGGAGCGGCTCGCACTCGTGCGGGAACTGGGCATCCGCACGACGCCCACCGTCCTGGTGCTCGACTCCGCCGGGCGTGTCGTCATCCAGGCCTCCGGGGCACCCCGCAAGGCCGACGTCATCGCCGCACTCGGAAGGGCGGTGTGACGCGCCGTGAGCCCGGTCGCACATTCCCGTGCGCGCTTGACTGCACAGGGCAACTGTCGTCAGGCTGACGTCTGTGCCTCCAGTACTCCTTCTCTTCGGTCGGGTCCATGTGGACCTCGTCCGTCACGCGAGCGCGCGCTGTCCGGCTGACGTCGACGCCCCAGCCGCCTAGTTCGCACCCATGCAGAAGGAATCCTCGATGACGGCCCCGACCGATCTCGGCACCTCACCCCTGACCTCCTCCTCCGCTCTCGCCGCCCCCCGGCCCGTGTCCGCTGCCGGCCTCGTGGGCACGCAGCAGTCTCCGGCCGGCCGGCGTGCCGCCTCGCCCGCCTCTCCCGCCGCCGACGAGCTGCTGAAGTCGGTCTTCCGCCAGCACGCCGCCGGCGTCGCGGTGATCACCGCGCAGGGGGAGAGTCCCGTCGGCTTCACCGCCACCTCGCTCACCTCCGTGGCCGCCGACCCGCCGCTGATCTCCTTCGGGGTGGGTACCGGATCCTCCAGCTGGCCGGTGGTCGCCGAGGCGGAGTACGTCGGCGTCCACATACTCGGCGAGCACCAGCAGGAGCTGGCCGCCACCTTCGCCCGCAGCGGCGCGGACCGTTTCGCCCCGCCCACCCGCTGGCGCACCGGCCCCGAGGGCGTGCCCGTCCTCGAAGGAGTGGTGGCGTGGCTGGTCGCCCGGGTGGTGGCACGCGTGCCCGCGGGAGACCATCGCCTCGTGATCGCCGAGGTCGTGACCGGGGACCCGGTCGGCGGCGGCCGTCCGCTGCTGTACCACCAGGGTCGCTTCACGGCGCTGCGCGACTGACCTGGCACGCCGTTGTCAAGGTCACAGTTCAAAGCGCTTGCTTAGCGGGAACAACATGGATGTACTGACGAGTAATATTTCGATCGGAGCGCGGCCCGCCCCGACCGGGATCCGCCCCATCGGACGCCTATGCTGCGTTCACAAGGCAGTCCAGTAGAGACGATGCAGTAGGAGAGCCGGCGTGAGCCTGAGGATCGTTGTCTGTGTGAAGTACGTGCCCGACGCCACCGGCGACCGGCACTTCGCCGATGACCTGACCGTCGACCGCGACGACGTCGACGGC